>JAFCCM010000112.1 GCA_017610225.1 Candidatus Aenigmatarchaeota archaeon
ATTATCAAATTTATAAGAAACAAGAATAATCTTTGTTCCTTTTTTGCATTCCTTTTTAATCTTTTTCTGGAGTTTCTTTGTAACATATCTAGACAAATAAGCAATGATCACTGTGACCTTAGACAAGTCCTGGTCGAAAATATCTCCTTGAATTATTCTCACATTCTTGTATTTCTTTAATCTTCTTCTTGCAAGTTTATTCAACAATTGATTATGTTCTACTCCCACACACCTAACTCCTTTCTTAGCAAAAGGTTCTAGAACCCTGCCATCACCCGAACCCAAGTCATAAACAATATCTCCATTCTTAACATCAGCAAACTCTTCAATAATCTTAATCATTCTAGGAAAACAAGGGAAAAATATGGCTAATCTATTCTTCAGCATATAATAGAGACAAAAAGAAAGAAAAAATATTGGTATCAAGTAAAACTCATTCATATAAAATAATTAGAAAGCAAGGAATTAAGTTGTTGTGGTTGTAGTCTCAGTTGTTGTAGTAGTTTCTGTTGTTGTAGTAGTAGATTCTTCACATGTATATTCATTATCACCCGAATCCCATGTACAAGTCCCACTGCAGTTATTATTACAAAAGGTCTCAAATCTACCTTTCATCTCATCATAATCATCTACACAATCATTATATTCATCCTTCTTCTTGTTTAAAGCGCTCTTACAATCATCATAATCATCCTTAACATCATCATAATCACGTTTGTATTGAAGGAGATCATCTTTACAGTTATCATAATCTGCATCCATGCTACTTCTATCCCTTTCACATAAGTTCAAATCAGTGATTTTCTTTGTCAAATCCTTATTACAACTTTCAAGATTAGAGTTACAGCCACCTAAACTACTATTAGTGTTTTGAAGTTGCTCTGTACAGTTAGTTAATTGAGCCTCAAGATCAGTTGTATCCTCCTGAAGAATCCCAATAGTCCTTGATGAAATTCCTTGCCAAATACCTAGCCCAAGAACACCAAGTGCAAGTATAATCATAAGTGTTGAAGACATGTTAAGGTTTGGTTTAGAAAATTTAGGAATACTTGGTGAGATTGTAAGTGTAGATCTATTCTTCTTTTGTTTTTTTTCAGTTGGTATTTTAGAGGGTTTAACCTTGTAAGTAGATTTATTTTTATATTTTCCCCAATAATTTGACCATTTCTTTTCAGCCATTTATTCACTCTCTTAATTTTTAGGTTTTTAATTTATTTAGATTTATCTATCCCTTCGAATGACAACCTTAGTTCAGGAATTGTAGGAGGAGTATCTACTATCTCGAGAGTTGCTTCAACTGCTTTTAAACCTTTTAGTGTTAATAAATAAGAATTTCCTTTCTTTGTTATGAATCCCCCACCTAAAAGTTGTTTCAAATGTTTGTAAACTTCACTACTGCCTATAGGAACTCCTACTCTTTCAAAGTATTTTGTTATCATAGTATAACCCATTGGTTCATCACGTAAAACGAACAAAAGAAGCAATCTTTTTCCTGAAGCAAAAGTCTGACTCACATCAAAAATATCTTGAATGGTTTTTTCTTTCATATTAATTTGCACCAAAAATATTTAATTAATTTAATTACTTTTTAGTGAATAAGCTTTTTATGCTTATAATAGAAAAGGATTTAAACTCTTGTTGAAGATTTTATGACGTTATACTGAACATTTTTAACACTGGTAATAATAATTCTTACTAATCTAGAGAAGAAATCACTTTTCTTTCCATCCTTTCCTAAAAGAATAGTCTTGTTTTGTTTCTCTCAACTTAAGCTGTATTTTTGGGAGCCTGTCTTTGAATACAACAAGAAGTATCATAAGTCCTGCCAAACCAACTCCAACTATTATTGAAATTTTGTTTGCTTGTACAAATGTTAAAGCTCCGGATAACGGTGATTCTTCTTCCTCTTCACCTTCTTCTGGTAGAGTTGTGGTTGTAGTTTCTTCAATACCCTTCTCTTTGATAAGAAGGTTGATTTCAGTATCGTATATACGCATTATTCCATTCCTGTTTGAAATTGCCTTCAAGACTAGAGGATAAGTATAGATTTCTGCATCTTCTGGGATTAAGAAAGTTATTGTTACATCCTCAGTATCATCCATTTCCATTAAATTAATCACATCAGGTTCTATTACTACCCAAGATTGATCAAATCCATCACCTGAGATTGAAAAAGTTATGTTTGTAAGACTACTGGTTAAATTACTTGCAAATTGACCTGTTACTGTCTTGTTTTCTCCTTGTTCAACAACAACCTGCTCTGGGAATATTAATTCTGCTGTTCTGTATTCTGACGCTGCCTTACTTCCACCGCCCCATGTCTGATAAACAGGTTCAGATGTTGATCTTACATTCACAGATTCTGATTCTTCGTTATTTCCTTCATCAGACTCCATAATTACATCTTCTTCGTCAACAATTATACCAACTGAATGGGAGCCCACAGGAACATTACTCCAAGTAAAACTGACATTTTTTGATTCTCCTGGACTAAGTGTTAAAACTTCAGCAGAACCTCTAAACGTCACAGTAAAATTGATTGCATCGTATCCACCAACATTCTCGATAGTAGCTGAAACATGAACACTTTCTCCTTGGTTAAGTGATGTTGGGCTCACTGAAAATGATTCTATTACAAGGTCTGGAAGATTGTAAAGTGTATTTACCATGTAAATCTTGTCATAAATATCATTCCCGTCTACATCAATCAGGGAATTGGGTTCTCCATCATTATCTACATCCTCTTCAAAGATACTTGTTAAAATATCATCGTCAGGATCCCAGTATTTTTCTGGTCTATCTAATCCAACTATAAAATCATTCTTACCATCCTCGTCTCCATCTTCAATTGATATCAAACTAGTGGATCCATCCCTGTCAATGTATTCGTCAAATGAACCGTCATTATCATTGTCTTTAGCCATTTCCTTTGAGGAATCATCATCAACATCTCTCTCAACTATTCCATACATTTCTCCTGAAACACTATTCCAGACTTTATCAATATCTCCATCTCCGTCAACATCAATATAGTAATAATCATCACTCTTCAAGCACTGGGTTAGAATACCATCATCAGGGTCCCAGTATTTGTCATAGCCTCCTGTATCTATATCAATCAAATAATCTGTGAACCCATCATTATCCCCATCCAAACTAACAGCATCTGTGTTACTATTTGGGTCTTCATAAACTTCATAACCATCCTCCATAAGATCATTATCATTAGTAGCTGATTCGTCCACGCCGTCACCATCCACATCTAAGTAAACAGAAGCACCAGGAAGAATATTGCATTCGTCTCCTATTCCGTCTCCGTCTGAGTCAAGTTGATCTGGATTATAGTTGTTTGGGCAATTGTCAATATCGTCTTTCACGCCGTCGCCATCAGTATCGTCTATACATCCATCCTTATTGTTATCATAACCTGTTGAATCTTCTTCTGGACAAGAATCACAAACATCTCCTATTCCGTCTCCGTCTGAGTCAAGTTGGTCTGGATTTGAAACAAATTTACAATTATCATTATGATCAAGAATACCATCGTCATCATAATCGGCAAGAACCCACCA
>JAFCCM010000113.1 GCA_017610225.1 Candidatus Aenigmatarchaeota archaeon
TTACATAATTTCAGAAAGGATACATTAGATATATCAAATCAATTTGATAAAATAGATGATAATTATACTCATGACATTTCATTTATTTTAAACGAATCAATTACCTTATCGAAAGTTCAATTACACGACAAGGAAGTATATGATACATTAAATATATATGGGTTTACAATGAACTCATACTATGAAGAATTTGCTTTTATTATTACTGAGAGGCATAATGTATTAAAAAGATTAGGAAAAAAGATAGTAAGAACAAGCGGAATACAAATAGCAACAACTCCAGCATTAGATTTTTTGAATGAATATCATACTGAAAGTAAAGTGAATTGGCAAGCTGGCAAAGAAGCACACGGGGCTCCTGATAAAATTATCAAATTTGCGGAGGCCGAACAAGAGGCAGCTAAATAATGGATAAAAAACTATGTGAATATGGTTGTGGTAAAGAAGGTATATATAAAATGACTTCAGGTAAATGGTGTTGTGAGAATCATTATAATAAATGTCCTCATCAAAGAAAAATGAAAGGTGAATTGTTGAAGAGAAATGGAAAGTTAAAAGGGAAAGAACCGTGGAATAAAGGAAAAACAAATATATATTCTATAGAAACAAGAAATAATATATCAGAAAGTTTAAAAGGTTCTATACCATGGAACAAAGGAATGGTTGGGGTATATTCACATGAAACAATTAAGAAAATGAGTAATACCAAAAAAGGAAATATACCATGGAACAAAGGGAAAAATATAAACGATCTAATATATATTGAAAAACTTAAAAAAACTCATCGTTTAACGATTGATCAAATTAAAGAAAGATATCCATTATTTTCAAAGATTGAAGAAATGAGATATAATCCAGATAAACCAATAGAAGAAAAAGAAATTCAAGTACATTGTAAAAATCATGAATGTGAAAATTCAAAAGAAAATGGTGGTTGGTTTACACCAACATATATTCAATTATATGAGAGAACAAGACAAATTGAAAAAGAATACGGAAATGGTGGATGCTATTTTTATTGTTGTGATGAATGTAAAATAGGGTGTCCTCTATATAATTTACATTCTGATCCCTATAAAGAGGAAACGGAAATACCATATACCGCAGAAGAATATAATATATGGAAACAAGTAGTTTTAGAACAAGATAATTATGAATGTCAAAAATGTGAAGCAACAGAAAACTTACATTGTCACCATATACATCCAGTAAAAACACATCCACATTTAGCTTTAGATCCAACAAATGGAATAGTTCTTTGTAAGAAATGTCATTATGAAATTGGTCATAAAACAGGAACAGAATGTAGTACAGGAAATTTAGCAAATATAAATCAAAATGGATGTATATTAGGAAATATATAAATGAGCCAATTAAGAGAAAGGTATCACTTCATCCATAATGTCTTTGCAAATTTTTTTAAAGACTCTTTGGATTACTTTAGTACTTGTATTTATGATAGATTTGAGTATCGCGTCGTTGGTACATATGACAAAGGTGTTGAATATATTAAAAAATATTGTGAGTACGGTCGTGAAACAGATAAACCTATGCTACCAGCTATAATTTTAAATCCTTCTGGCGAGTTTTCGCCCGCAGATGCCAATGCTGGTGGAAGACAGCTATGGAGATACCCTAATCTAGCGCCTACAATGATTAAAAGATTATTTGATCCTATATATAAAGATCAGCATTTAGAAATAAATGCAGGGTTTTTAAGAATTAAAGGCGAGATTGAATTGATAATGCTTTTGAATAGCTTTTACGAATACTGCGATTTACGAATGTTGTTTATAAATATGTTTGGTGGGATGGATAGAATTATATACCCAAATTTCTTTTCATCATTTATTATATTACCCGATTCATTTTTAAATTATGAATATACAAATGAATACACTGGAGTAGATTATACAATCGACTGGACAACTGCTGGAGCATCACAACGACTTGTAAAAACAATAGCTTCAAATGAATGGGTATTGCCTTTAAATATTAAACCACAATATGCTTTATCATCCCTTTCTGATGGAAGTAATAGATATGGTGGAGCTGATAATATTGCTGAATGGAAACTGTCAGCATCTATCAATTATGAATTAGAAATTCCAAATTATTTAATTATTGAATCTGATTATCTTGCTGAAAAGGCAGAGATTGAGATTACTTATGGATCAACATATTCAGCAAACAATGATTATCAGCCACCTGATTCAAGAATGTTATTTGATTTTAGTTGGGATTGGGGGTTGAATTATGATACAAATACTCCTGATAAATTAGGTTATATGGATCCAGCTGATGCTACATGTGAAACAACATATATTGGAGATTATGTTTATCATAATAGATATTTTCATACAGTAACAGCAGCAGACGCTGCATCATGTGATACCACAAATAATATAGAAATAACTCTGCCTGAGCAAATTACATATCCAAAGGTTTTAATTATTAATTCAGGAGATGGCAAACTTAACTATGGGGATCATTATTATTTAACAGACAATGGGTGGACATTGGTTATAAGAACAGGAGATACTCATACGCAGACATGGAATCAATGCCCTCCTGTTTCGGAGACAACACATTGGGTATGCTTGGAAGAAGGGTGGGTATTAGAAATATATGTTTATAAAAAACTAGGGAGTTAACCATGGATTTTAAAAAAATAATTAATCACATTGAAATGACAATTGGTGAAGAAGATAAAGTCAAAATAACAATGATTGTTGGTGCTGGAGTTATTTATAAAGAAGGTGAAAATGGCGAGAGGATGATATTGTTAATACAAAGATCAAGCGATGATCACTGGCCACTCCATTGGGAATTCCCAAGAGGAAAATGTGACAAACCAGTTGGCGAAGCTCCAGATAAATGTATGTATAGAGAGGTTAAGGAAGAAACTGGACTCGATGTTGAAATAGTTCAATTCTTAGATAAGTTTATTTATCTTGCTGATGGTGGAACACGAAGAAGTATTTGTTATAACTTTTTATGTAAAATGAAAGATCCGGATCAAAAGATAAAATTATCTAATGAACATGATTCTTACAGATGGATTACTCAAATGGGTGAAGTTGATTTGATGGTAGCACCAGAGCAAAGAAGAACATTAGAGTTAGTATTGAGTACTGATAATCCAATATTCAATACACCAAAAAATTCGTTTACACAAAACAATAAACTCGAAGAGTTTTTGAATAGCCTTCAAAAGGAAACTAAATGATAACTCTTAAAATCAAAACGCCGGGGTATACTATAGCTATACCAGGGTTATCTGCATTTAGAAGTCCGGTAGAAGTGGATATTTCCAAACTTGATATTAGAGTTGTTGCAATGTATTTAAAAACATCTGGTATTGAAAAATATGAGATTGTTGCAGAAACAAAACATCAAAAAGAAGTATATACAAAAAAAGATTTTGAGGTTAAGAAAACAAAAAAATCCACTAAAAATAAAGAAGACTGGCAAAAAAGATTTAATCGTTTAGAAAGTATGCTTGAAAATTTACTGACAGCA
>JAFCCM010000042.1 GCA_017610225.1 Candidatus Aenigmatarchaeota archaeon
GAATTTTTTAGAACTACTTACGATCTAAATAAAAGAATAATTTGTGATTAGTTTTTATTGCTGAGATTCATACAACGATCTCTGCCTTTTTTCTTATAAGGATATTTACGATTATCCTTTTTTTTATTCTTTCTAGTATTTCTTCTTTCTGTTTTGTCCACTACTTCCCCACATTCCATCTTTTCGTTTTATGTCAAAATATTTCTTTATATTTTCTGGGACATAGCGCAACCCAATACTCTTTGGAACTTCTTCTACTAAGAATCTACTTACATATTTTCCTTCAGTCTTTACTTTCATAAGATAATCAATATTCAAAGTTATATAAATCTTTCTATAAAAACAGAATTAATTATCACTCAAAATTAAAGGTTATATAAACCTTTCTATAAAAATAGGATTAATTGTCACTCAATAATGGTGAGAAAAGTTTATAAAGTATAAAGTATTACATAGAACAATGGAAATTAATATATTAAATATTACAGTTAACGCAGGTACTGAAAGTGCGGGGATTATTGTTATGGAGGACCTATTGATAAATACCATTACGGTTCTAATTTGTTTTGCGGCTGGTGCAATGATTTATAAGGGACTTAGATGTCTATATGAAATATATCAAAGGGAAACAAAAAAATGCTCATCATGTAGAAGAAATTTTGAAAGAAGTGAAGTAGGTAAATATAAAGGAAAATACTATTGTATGACTTGTTACAAAAGAAAATTTAATGTATGCCATGGATGTAAAAAAGTAGTTAAAGAAAAATTAATAAATTTTCATGGACATAAAATATGTAATAGATGTAATTCTAAAGGCCTAACTAAATGTCAAACTTGTAATAAAATGTATGGGAAATGGGAAATGCATAAGATTGGATTATTTAAGCATTGTTGTAAAAAATGCTACGATAAATATCACAGAAGATTTCGTAAGATTGCATTTAAACAAACAAAAATAAATCCAACAACATTTAAGAAAAATCCATTTAAACGATATTGTGGTGTAGAAATAGAATGTAGGAACAATGATAGAAATAGAAACTGTTTTATAAAGGATGAATTAAAAAAATTAAAATATTCTCAATGGACAGATGGTTCATTAAATCTGGGAGGGGTAGAATTTGTAAGTAGGCCTATGAATGGTGATAACTTATTTGATAAAATTAGTCACTTTTGTAATATACTTAATAAAAAGAAATATTTTGTTGACAAATCATGTGGGCTACATATCCATCTTGAAACACCGAAGAAAGTAAATTATCTTAAAAAAATATACTTATTTTATAAAAAGTTTGAGCCATTGATATTCAACATGGTTCCAAAATCAAGGCAAAGAACTTCCTATTGCCATAAATATGAAAGATATTATAAAAATAGTATTCAAGAATTATTCAATGTAAAGACACTTAATGATTTTAAATCAATGGTATACGAAACAAAATCAAAAGAGGAAGTTAAAGGTATAACTTCAGGACATTGTTATAAAAAGCGATATTGTTGGATAAATCTTCACAGCATATTTTATCAAGGTACTTTAGAAATTAGAAACCACTCAGGTACAACATCTGCTGAGAAAATAAATAATTGGTTACTCCTTCATTTGACAATTTTAGATTACCTTAAGAAAGTAGACTTAAATACAGTCAATGAATTAGATGTTAATAAAAAAACATTCTTAAGCATATTTCCAAACAAAGAATTAAAAAATTATGTTAAAGAAAGGTGGGATAAATTTGAAAAAGGATATGAGGAGGAAAAATATTAAAAATGTGTCAGATACATATAGTATACAATAAAAATAAAATAACTAAAGAAGATTTTGATGAATTTTTAAAATTAATGTGCTTTGGTTCAATGGCAAAAAATGATGATGCCTGGGGAATCTTCAATAATAAAAAAATGATAAAAAGAAGTGGAAAATTTTATCCAAGTCAAGTTAATGAATCAATTATTAATGGCAAGTTTTTAGTAGGACATAATAGACTTTCAACAACGGGGATTGGTAGTATTTATAACTGGAATATTCCATTTAAGAAAAACAAAAAAGCAGGTGGATTAAGTGAAGAAAAAATAGAAGAGATGCAACATCACCCTTTCAAAATAGGAGATTTTCTATTAGTTCATAATGGAGTGATTATAAATGCCGAACAATTATTTAAAAAGTATAAAATAGAATCTCCAATAAAAACAGATAGTTTTGCCATAATTTATTTAATCAATCATTATTTTAAATTGTCACGAAAAAATGATAGGAAAGAGAAAATAGTTGACGCTATTAAAAAAACTTCAAAACAAATAGAAGGATGGTATAGTGTTATTTTATATGATAAAAAAGATGATGCTATATATTACTTTAGAAATGAGAACACGACATTCAACTTTAACATAATTAATAATAAATTAATAGTTGGATCATCAAAATACATAAATTTAGAATATGCTTACAACTCTAAACAAAAAAAGCATATAATCCCAAAAAAGAATTCAATATATCTTATAAGAGAAAATGGTGATGAACTTATTACAGAAGTTGGAAGATTATGTAAATCAAAATCAGATGGATATAATGTTAAGATAGAAGCTATGAATGAAGAACCTGGGGAACTTGATAAAAGAATAAACTCTCTACCAGGAAAACCAACAAGATATGAAATATCTGAAAATTTTAATCTAAGTATAAACTATAATAAAACACAAGGAACATTGCTCCAGAGATATTTTAAATCCAAACATATAAATTTCAAAACAAAAGATGATACAATAATAATTAAATTAGGTACGATATACAATGGAAATTAAATATAGAAAATATCTTAACATAAATGAAAAAGCCCTTACAGAAGTTAAAAAAATTATAAGATCTGGATACTTTAAAAAGAATTTTAAAAATAAATTTGAATCATTAAAAAAATTAAATACAAGATTAAGTAAAATATATGAAGTTCCAAGAAGTAAAATAAAGATAGTTCCATATTATGTTGCAAACAAAAGTCATGATAAAACATATATCTTAATTGGTGATGCATTAAGTTTAGTTAGTTTTTTAGCAAAATTTAAAAAGAACCTAGATATTTATAATAAGAATAATGAACAAAAAGAAGTTATACTTAAAAGGGATTGTTTTGATTGGGCTTTAAGTATTGTTCAAACAAGCATGCCAGAAATAATGGATAAAATATTTGAAACAAAAGAAAATATTATTGAAAAAAAGAAAGAAAAAGAAGATAAAGAAAAAGAGAAAGAAATTATAAAAAAATTAATATATTCAATAGAAATTAAAAAGGAGGTAAAACAATAGAAAATGGAAGGAAGTTTATTAGTTCTTTTTCTAGCCTGTATGGGTGGATTGTCGCTTTATGTAGTTATTGCAACTATTGTAGGGAGATCAGTTTACAGCAGAACAAGAGGTTGGACAGAGGATGGAAGGTATGCTGCAGCAATATTTTGTGGATTTTTATTTCCAATATCAGTACCAGTTCTAATTATTGTAGTCTGGTTTTGGTCAATTATTCGTTTCCCGATGGGAGATGATGATGAAGACCAAACAACTAATATTGGTGATTCGCGGGAATTAAATGCAGTTGAAGAAAGAGTAAGAAACTTGGAGGATAGAAGACAATCGGATGAATCTATGGTAAGCGAGCAAACACCTTCAAAGCCTAAAACAAAGTTTAAGGTTGGTGATTTAATAACTGGTGTAAGAGGAAACCCTGCTAGTTATAAACACTTATATGAAGGATGTGTTTGTAGAGTATTGAATACAAATGAAGACAAAGCTATGAATGTAGTTTTAGTTGATCATATTGATTTAAATGCTCATAGAGAAGAGATTGGTCAACGTTTTAAGGCACCACCAAAATACTTTACTCTTGTGAAGCAGAAGACTAAGGCAAAAAAAGTTGCTAAAAAGAAAAAGAAATAATCTAACAGATTATTTTTGATTTAGATTGGCAGTTTAAATTTATTTATTTTTAGCCCTTTTAATTTAGAGGGGCATTTTTTATAATCAACGAAAAACAAAATGGAAAGGAAAATAGAACTATGAATATGAAGGAGATGAAGAAAAGTAATTTATTAATGAATGATACATTTGTTGTAATAAGTATGGTGATCTTTATAGCGGTTGCTGCACTAGCCATTCAACATAGTATGCAAGATGATCCAATTGAAAAGATTAATGAACAAGAAAAAGATATCCTAGAAACTCAGATGACACTATATGATTTAAATACTTCTGTAGTAAAAATAAAAAAGAGTAAGATCTCTTATGCTTGGTATATACTTTACTCTTTTTTTGCAATATCTTTAGTAGCATTAGGGGCACTCGTTGCTATTGGTTGGTTAATAAAATGGTTAATTTATAATGTATTCATTAGAATTAAAATTTTTAAATTATTTGGGATAATAAGATTAAATAATATTAAAAATTTAAGATTATAAACGATAACAAAAAGTGTCACCCCTATAAAGTGGTTAGAAAAGTTTATAAAGTCTAAATACTTACCTAAACAAGATGGAAGAAAATAATCAAGTAAAAGAAAAGAAATCTAAAACAATTTATTGGATAATTCCTATTATACTTTTAATTATTGGTAGTGGCGTCTTCTATATGAGATATAATCAAGAAGATGATATTGGTAGTATAAATGATCTTATTAAAACAAATGGAAGTTTTGAAGAAAAAGTTTGTTCTATGATTAAAGCAACACCTTCTTGGGTAAGAGAAAATGGTGTTGTTGATCAAGGCTATTCTAATTTTGAAGGAGCTGATCCAAAAGAGATAGTAAACTTATTAATACAATCTCAAACATATCTAGTATACCATGAAGATTGTGGATGGTGTAAAAGCCAAATAGCATACTTTGGATCTGAATGGGGAAGGTATGTAGCAAGTGGATATACTATTGATTGTAAATATATTTAATAATATAACTAAAAAGGAGGTTAAAAAAAGCACAAAATGGAAGAAAATACAGAAACCAAGAAACCGCAAGAAGGAGAATGGGATAATATGATACCGTCTGGCGAAAGAAAACCTAAAGTTGAATTTATAATGAAAGAATCTGTTGAACTAACCTTTGCAGATGATTTCGCAAAACCTAATGAATACACTAGTAAAGATGGACAAGGAGTCTACTATTTATTTAATTGTATGCAAGATGGTGAAGAAAAGGTTTTCCTTACTTCTGCATGGAGTTTACTTCAAGGACTTAGAAATGCAACTCCATTAGCTGGAAAAACTTTGTTGATTACTAAAGATATGAAAGATGGTAAACAACATTATTCAGTTGGAGAAGTTGAAGGCGATGAAGAAGCCCAGGTTGTAAAACCAGGTGAAGATGATTCTGATAAACCAGAGGAATCTGATAAAGTTGAGGATGATAAAGATGAAGCTGAAGCTACACCAGAAGTTCCCGAGGAAGAAATTGATGAAATTGTTAAGGAAGACGCGGATTAAAAATAAATTTATTTAATAAAGTGCTAGAGTTTCCTCTAGCACTATTTATATTTACATGACAAACACAAAACATTTATATTGGGTTATTGGTCTAATAGTTATTACTCTATTAATCTGTGGAACATTAATCTGGCTTAATTCTAATGCTTGGACATTGAGATTTGAAATGGATAATAATACGTTGGAAGCATTTAAATCTATTAATTGGTCTGCCATGCCAAAATGACTGAAAAAGAATTTAAAACTTGGCTAATTCTAGATTATAAAACTGGTAAGTTTAGGGTAACAAAGAAAAAACCAGATAAGGTAAAGGCAAGCGATATACCTATTGATGTCAAACTTACTGTAAAAATTCCAAAGCAACCACTTATTAAAGCCAGGGGATCTATAGAATTAAACACTACTCAAGTAAAAGAGATGATTTTGGAGAACCTTGAAGAATGATATTCAGATTAACATTTAAACTAATAAAATATGCAATAATAGCTTTTTTAATAGTTCTACTTCTTGGCTATCCTTTAGCTATACATAATGCTAATCCATTCGTATTCTATTATGATCAAATTAATGAAATAGTCCAATCAATTAAGCTGATTAAAGACTGTACACTAAATTACCAATAAAAACAATAAAAGGTTCTTAGATTGCTTAATTTAAGCTTAATGGAACCTTCTGTCACTAAATAGTGATTAGAAAAGTTTAAATACTCTATTGTATTATAAATAAATAAGAAGGAGGATAAAAATGATAAAAGCCGATACAAAAGTAACATATGAAAAAGGAAAGCCTGAAAAATTTACTAACTTTGAATTACTTCAAACAGAAGTAGAAGTATTAAGAAATGCTGTAGATAAAATTGTAAGTATTTTAAACTATAACAACATCACTAAGAAGAAAGAAATTGAAGCAGAGCCTTTTGATTTCGATAAAGTTTTCAGAGAATTAGAACAAAGACAACTTCAAAGTAGTTAGAAAAGTTTATAAAGGTTGAAGTACTATAAAGAAGATGAAAAACAAAGAAAAAAGATTGCAAAGAAGAAAAGAACTCATAGATAATATAACAACCTTAATTGGAAGAGTTGGAATTATTCTATTAGCTTATACAGTTATGTTTAATACAATTTTATACGACTGGCAATACACAAATTATTGGTTAAATAGATTCGTTCTTATTTGTTTATGTACTTGGGTAGCTTGCCCGATAGCAAATATCATGATAATCCTTACTAAAAAAAATGAAAAAAAATATTAAACAAATTAAAAAAGACATATTAAATACATTGGAAGCTAAAGAAATATGCCATGTGTGTGGAAGGATAAAGAAACCCTATGTAGTTTTTATGAAAGCCGATATCTTTTCATTTTTACAACATGACCAAGCTAGGGAAGATGGTCCAATTTGTGAGAGGTGTGATAATTATCATGCAATGACTGGAGAATTTAAAGATGCTACAAAAGAGGAATATGAAATAGCAAAGAAAGCTGCTTGGTTTTCTAGAATGATGTTAAAATGGTGGGAGAAAGATAAAAAAATGGGTGATGATGAAGAAACAAATAAAAGGGGGTGGGGTGGAACAGTAAATCTTACTCGGTGGTGTAGAAAGGAACTAACTAAAAATGGATAAAATAATAATTGGTGAAGCCCTAATGAATTTACATCGGAAAGCGATCTATGAAGAAAGGGATGGGCGCCAAGTTACTATTCTTGATAGTAATCATTTAAATTCATGTATTAAACAAATTGAAGATGAATTAACAAAAGATGGATAAACAAATGAAAAAACATAAATGTAAATTTCATGCAGTATGTGAAGTCCAAGATAGTAAAGCACTAAATGTGGGGGATAAAGATTGGCCACATTTTATGTTAATACCGAATGGAAATAAGTATTGTAAATTCGTATGTGAAATTTGTGGGAAAGTTAAATATGTAGAAGAACAAGAAGGTAAAAAATAAACAATGGATAAAAAAACATTAAAAAAATCATTTCGAGAAGGATTAATTGATGAAGAAAGATTCAAAGATGAATTATTCAAATTAGAAACTATTGAAAAACCTAAACAAAGAAAAGCTAAAAGAATATATGAAGCAGTAAATAAAGAAGATTTTGAAAAACTGCTGAAAGTAACAAACAAGATTGAGCATAAATTATCATTCATATTAGCTTATGGGGCTGGATTAAGAATAAGCGAAATTACTGGAGGTGTAAGAGGTGATGGAACAATAATGAAAAAACTAATGCCAGAAGACATTCATATAAAAGAACATAAGATATTTATTCGTCAGGCCAAAGGAAGAAAAGATAGGGTTACATATTCTCCCAAATGGCTAAAACAACATTATTTAAAATACTTCCCAATCAAAGTTGGGAAAAGAGCAATACAAAGTGCATTCCTAAGAAATAGTATTAAAGCAGGAATAAATTGGGAAATAGATAAATACACGCGTGGTGATAAAGAGATTCCAATTTATAGATATCACTTCCATTGTTTAAGATCAAGTTTTGTTACACGATTATTAAATAAAGGAGTCCCAGTACATCATGTTAAACTATTAGCAGGACATGAAAGCCTATCAACTACAACTAAATATGCTAAGTCAAATCCTGTTGATGCTATTGATGACATACTAAAGAGAGGGTTATAATGGAATTTAAAAAATATGATAAGATATATGCAATAGGGCATGAAAATAATTCAGAGATATTTAGAGATAAAAAAGATGAAATAGTTATACAAGAAAAAGTTGATGGTGGAAACTTCAGGTTTTACATAACTAAAGAAGGTTATATTATATTTGGAAGTAGAACACAACAACTAACTTCCAATGAAGGAGAGGATACTAATGTTGAAAAGAACTTCAGAAGATGTGTGGATTACGTAAGAGAAAAATGGGAGGCTATAAAAGAAACAACTCCAAAAGTATCTGGATATCTTTTTTATGGAGAAAATATGATAAAGCATACTATGGCTTATGACTGGGAAAAGATTCCTCCATTTCTTGGATTTGACATTTATAATATAAAGACTGGAAAATATTTAGATTATAAAGATATTAAAAAGATCTTTAAAAAGTTTAAATTAGAAATGGTTCCTCTTATTAAAATATGTAAAACAAAAGATATCAAAGCAATTACTGACAAAGATGTTCCAAAAAGTGGATACGCTTCCCCCTCTTCAAAAGACCAACAAGCTGAAGGAATATGTTATAAAAACTATTCTAAACAACTTATGGGGAAATATGTAAGGGAAAAATTCAAGGAAAAGAATAAGGAAGTATTTGGAGGAAGTAAGAAATTTGCTAAGACAGATGATGAATATTTTGTAGCAGTATATTGTACTAATGCCAGAATAGATAAATGTATTTTTAAATTGGTTGATGATGGTAAAAAATTAGATATGACTATGATGGGGGATTTATTAAATATGGTTTATAAAGATATCTGGGAAGAGAACTGGAATGAAATTGCCTTTAGCAAAAAGAAAGTAGATTTATTGAATTTAAAGAAATTGATAAGTAAAAGATGTTTAGAAATACTTAAACAATCAATGGTAAATAATGCCTTAAATACTGGAGATAAAAAATGAGAGATCCAAAAAGAATAAAAATAATACTTAAATTATTAGAAGAGATATGGTCACAAATGCCGGATCAAAGATTTGGGCAGCTACTTATCAATCTTGGAATAATAGAAGATTCAATAAGAGTATGGACTAATGAAGATGATGGTTTTGAAAAATATTTAAAAGCAATTATAAAGAAAGATGAGGGTGAGAATAAAAAATGACATTTAATTGGACAATCGTAATATTTGTAATAATAGCATTAGTTGCAGCAGACAAGGTATTAACTTTAGCCAACATAAATGCTGTAAAGAAAAACTTTCCAGATGCTGATCCATTAAGTATTGAAAAGAATCCTTTAGCAAAAGAGTTCTTTAAACAACATGGAATATATTGGGGTTCATTAACTTATGGATTATTCTCATTTTTAACATTCTTTATCTTTATATTTTTAATGAATTGGACACTAAGATTATGTAATGTTACAAACCACTTAAGTATCTCCTTATACATTATAATGCTTTGGTATGGATTAATAATAATTAATAATCTATATTTTCTACTAAAATTTTCAAAGGTAATCCCATGACAACTATAAAAGAAAAAGTAATAAACAGGTTTGATGAATTAGGAGCATGCGCAATAGAACAAGGATATTCTATAAAATTAGATGGAAGAATCTATATAGATTTAATAACAATCTTTTTATTCAAAAAGATAATTAAAAAAGAATTAAATATAAGTGATAAAACATTTACGGAGGCATACCAATATGGAAACAGAAGCTGATATCTTAAAGTATTATAAGTTTGCATACAAATGTTCCTGCGGGACTATTTATGGAAGTGACAAAAAAGAAAATAAAGAACCACATAAATGCCCGGTTTGCGAAGATAAAAATAAAAGATAAATATTAAAAAAGAAAGTATTTTTTAAGTAATAGTTGTACTAATTCTAAATTTTTATAAATTGTTACCATTTTATAGTGGTTAGAAAAGTTTATAAAGTCTAAATTACTCGTAATACCACTCTAAAGTAGTACTGACTACTTTCTAGTGATAAAAGATGTTAGGAAGGAAAAATTAAATGAACATACCATTTACTGAAATTGAATTAGGATTTTATAATTTATTAAGTTGTAAAGGCTTTGAAGTTTCTGAAGGACTTGGGTTATCATTTGGTCTATGTTCTCAAGCTAAACTTGGGTTGGTTTTTCTTTTCTTTATTACAGCCATAGTTAGAAAGTGGGGTGGTGAAGAATTGGATCTTGATTTCTCATTTGCAGGCGGATTGCTTGGAGGACTTGGTTCTTACTTTATAGTTATTTCTCTTCTTGGAGCTTTTAAAATAGCATTCATAGTTGGAATAGTTTGTATGTTAATTGGAGGATATCTTGGTGGATCTCTTTTTGGAGAAGGTGAGGAATAAAAATGACTGAAGAAAATTTAAAGGAATCAAAAATGAATAAATTTATGAAGAAATATGGGTTTTGGATTGGCCTTGGATTAGCAATCTTTGTTATTGGAATTACAATATTTTAAATTAAAAATGGCTAAAGAAAAATTTAAAGATATATGGAATAAATATTCAAAACTAGATAAATTTGGTTTTATAACTTATCATATTCTACTAATAACATATATCTTAATGCTAATTTATTATGGTTATATTGATACAAAAATAATTGAAATGTTTAGGTTAACTTATGATGGGATAAATACTACTATCTTTCATTTTATAGCCTTACTTAGTATGGCTTTTGGTTTTTACTCACTATCTATAGGATATGGCTATATTGTAGAAAAAATATTCTATCCAGAAACCAAAGATGAAATTATTATAAAAAATAAAAGAAAGGAATTTAAAAGAAAATATCCTATTAAATTAGCAATTAAAAAATTAAAAGAATTGAAATTAGAATTAAAACTTGGGGATATAAAAGAGGATATAAAAGAACTTAAAAATGGCTAAAGAAAAGTTATCCTATGTATTCCCGAATGCTATGGCAAAGATGATGAAGAATGTGAGTATGCAAACTCAACTAGAAAGTTCTATGATGTCAATGTCTTTAATTATGATTGGAATGTTTTTAATGGCAATTTATATGACTTTTTATGTAGCGGTAAGTTGGGTATATAAAGGACTTATCTTCTTTAACCTTGGGTGTGCTTTTTTATTTATAAGTAGTTTCTTGGTTACAACATATCAACAATATATTTCCTATATGAATATGGCTGGGATAGATCCAGCTAAACATAAGGCAGAGATAAAAAGAAGAGGTAATATTTTTAAAAGGATTAAATTAGCCATTCAAGCTAAAAAAGCAAAAAAGAAATCTTTAAAACAACCACCAATAGTAAAAGAAGCTGTAGAAAATATGATTAAAATTAAACAAGATGAATTAAAAGATACGCAAAAATTACAAGAAGAGGCTGAGAGATTAAGAGAAGCAGATAGGTTAAGAGAAATTGATAATAATAAAATTGAAAAGGAGGTAAATTGAATGGAAGAAGAGGAAGAAGAAATATTAACGCAAGATGGTGATGATGATCTTGAAGAAGATTTTGGTGATTTAGAAGATGAGATTAAAGAAGAAAAACCAAAACCTATAGCTAAAAAAACAAAGCAATCTGTTCCTGTTGAGAGTGAACAAGTTAATGAAACTTATGAAGGATTTCAGCAACCAGCAAGATTAGGAATTGTTAACACAATTAATGGAGATGTTATTGAAGGTTTTGAAACAGGTAAAGATGAAGGATTAGTACAATTAGGAAAAGCTATTTTAAATAAACTTGATAAAATAGGTATAGCTTCAGGAGTATAAAATGGCTAAAAAAACAAAAAAGAAACGTGAAGAATTAACACCTGTAGAAAAGAAATCAGTACTAACAACTTTTGTATTGTTATTCCCATCTATGCTCATAGCAATAATTGCTACAGTTAATTCATCTATATTTTTAGCTGCATTATCATTAGCTTTATTTTGTTATCAAGCAATACTTTTAAAAAGTTTTGTATCTGATCACTACGCAATAAGTTAACAATTTTTAATTAAATTTATTTTAAAATGATTAAATTAGTTTTTACAGCAGGAAGAGAAGCAATCTCTTTTGAAATAGAAAATAAAGTCATAACTTATAATGACAGGAGATTTTCAAAAGGAATTAAAGTTATTCCTATAGAAGGGAATGTGAAGTTAATTTCAATAATGTCCAGGAATAGGATACCTGAAGAAATTGTTGAATTAATAGAAGATGCTAACAAAGGAAAAAACTTAGAAGAATATCTTGGAGCAAAAGATGATGAAGCTCTTGTAGAAATTATAAAAAGAGATGCTGCACTAAAGGGATGTGTCTTCCAGAAGAGGGTAGATATATAAAATGGGAGCTTTAGATACATTTATTAGCCTTGGAATTATTGCAGCATTTGCTTTCTTTATTTGGTCAAAAATTTATGCACATGAAAAAGACACTATAGATCCTTTAATTAAAAAAATAAAGGGATGGTTTGTTAAAGAAGAAGGTGGGGAAGAAATGTTTGATCCAAATGAGGATTTTGAATTAGCATTCAGAGGACAACAATAAAATGAAACATTGGGATGCTGTAGATGAAAGATGTCCTTATTGTAATTCTATTACAAAGAAGGTTAAAGGAATAAATAAACAAAATCTAAAAAAGCTCTGTTGGACTAAACCAACAATACAAGACATTCTCATCTTTATGATGCTATGCTTAAGTTTACTAATGGCCTGGACTTATTATAATGAAATTGCTCAGTACAAAGAAATCTATGAAAACCCTGGAGAATTTTGTAATTCTTATATGAGTAATAAGCCTATCCAAGGAGCTCCTTTTGTTGAAATAAATGTTTCAAAATATGAAGAAAATGGATACACATAATAAAATAAGACCTTCATGGGAACATGCATACATTTATAAAAAGATTAAAGAGAAGGCTAAATTTGGTCCTTTCATAAGACCAAAACAATTACTAACTGAATTAAAACTAGTCCTAAAAGTCCCGCCAACACTTCACTATCCAATACTAAAGCAAATGGAAGAAGAAGGACTTATTAAAAGAATCAATCATCAAAAATATGAATTTACACAATCAGAAAAAAATACAAAGATAAAAGTTATTAATCAAAAAATAGAAACATTAATAAAAGTTGGTAGAAGAAGTCGAATGCTAAAAGCCATGGAAGAATGTGGATTAATCAAAAAAGCAGAAGGAACAAGATATTTAATATTAAAACATGATTGTGATAAAAAATTAGAAGCAATGGGTAACTTTACTTTTTGGAGTTAATCTAACTCATCAATTAATTCTTCAGCGGTAGGAACTTTTTTTACTTTCTTATTAATTCCATATACAAACTTAAAACCATAATCAGAAGATTCATCATGATCTTCACCTTGCCTTTTTATATCAAAAGGCTTGCAGTCTTTATAATTCTTAACTCCATCATTATCAGCATCACCATATGCCTTTAACTTTGGAAACCTAGCTTTAGCTTGAGGCCATGTTAATTTTTTAATTGGTTTCGGAACGTTTGGTTTAAATAGCTTAGTTTTCATCATTAATTATAATGTTTTAAAAATTTCTTTTTATCTTTTATTCTTACTGGATCAACTTTAAATGCCTTAGTTACACCTTTTCTTTTTTTCATTTTATCTAATTCCTTTTGAAAAGCTCTTCGTGCTTCAGCCTTAGTTTTAGCTGTTGTGACAATAGGCATAGAAAATCTAATTATCTTCCCAGTCTTTTTATCCCTTCCAAGATTAATCTCTAAAAGATCCCCATAATGTGTTTGTTTAGTTTTTCTCATCTTCTTTATTTTACCTCCTTATTTGTTTTTCCATTATTAATTTCCAGTAGAAGCAGATTTAAATGCACTAAAACCCATACTACAAAGAATGCCAGCACCAACAACAGTTACTACTTTTTTAGCGCCATTACCAGCACTTGAAAGAATTCCATCTTTATTATTACTACTATCCTTTCCAAACCAAGATTTTTCCTTACTCATCTTAGAGAGCTGATATCATATTTGAAGTAGCGCCAATCATAGGTACGCCTATCATAATCCCAGTGAAGCCTTTTATCATATCACCAGTTTGAGCTTTCTTAACTCCTTTAGGTCCCCAATTTTTTGGAACCATTTGAGCCGAATGCCCAACTAATGAAAGACTCATCATCCCTGGTATTAAGGGTGCTACTGCTGTAGTCATTGTCATTTTTATTGTTTCTTTGTTTTATTTAATTTAAGATTCCAGCATCTTTTGCTACACTATAGAATAATCCTAACCCAGCTCCAAGAAGAGCTAGTGCGAAAAATCCTATAACTAAATCAAGTACATTTCTACTCCAAGCACTGTTGATATATCCATCAGCACAATAGTCATAGAATATGGTTGTATCGTTAGCTGTTACACTACAATCCACATTCATAAAATTTGTTGTATTTCTAAGATACAATGTTCCATTGTTATCAAAAAATACGTAATCTGTTGTGACTGTTGTTGTAACATCTGTCTGATTCAACATAACAAAATTTGTTATGGGACAATCAGCTGACTTCCAACCAGTAGGTGCATTTGTTATAGTAAACGGATATGATTCATTTATACTCCAATTGCAATCGTCTACTAATCTCGCTGGACCTAAATCTATTGCTTCTGAAGAAGCTCCAATTTTATCAGTAACTGCAACTGTACTAGTTGCTACTGAACCAATCAAGGCTACTCCAAGTATCAGTACCAAAAAACCTAAAACCAATTTTTGAACTTCGTTTGCCATTTTATTAATATTTTAAAGAATAAAGGTTATATAAACCTTTCTGTAATAATTGAAATATTACTCGTAATTTAGCTAAACTATGACTGAAATTAGATACTTAATTAAGATTGGTCCCAAAAATAACAAACCAATTAACCCTAACGATACCTGGATTAAAACTATAATTAATCTTCCCAAAGTCATCTCTCCTTCATATACCCACTTAACAGAAAGCATAACAATCCATATTCCAGCAAAGATAATTAATGCCTGTAAAATTTGGATTATCTTTTTAGTAAGATCATCATATTCATATGGAAGAATAATCCTAAATGTTACTGAAGAACTTGTTACTACACCATCTGTATTATTCACAGACACAGTCCATGTATTTAAATCTCTTACACTTGTAATGCCAGTAATATTATTCCCACAAGTCATAATTACTTCCCCAGCACCTTCATTTAAATTATACCAACAATTAGTATAATTAACTACTGTATAATTTAATTCAGTAACATGAGCATCATAAGTCCCAGAAGAAGGATACGCTATGAAAATATCAGCAAATGGGCTAGCGCTCACATTGATATATAAATATGTTACAAAACTTGTATAATTTTCATTTCCTAAATAAGTTAAATTAATTTCATAATATCCAATTGTATTAAATACTTCAGTATCAGATAATGGGGAACTTCCACTATCAAAGAGTGTATCATTAATGAATATATAAATATTTCCAGTACCATTATTCAATGTTCCCTCAATTAATACAATATCAGTTCTATAAATTGTCCTATTTGCGACTGTACTATTTAAAGTAAGTGTTGCGTTTCCAACACCAATAGTAATCCTAAATTCTTCATCATCAAAATAATTGGTATAATTTAAGTCATCATCTCTTAGAATTGAATAGTTATAAGCTCCAACTGCTAATGATTGTAATGAATTATTTGAAATTGAGGTTCCATTAATAGCAAGAGTATATGAGGATGTGCAATTAGTTTGTGTTAGAAAAATCCCGGGATGTGCTAATGGAGAAGTATCATTGAAATATACTTGACATGAAGATGTATTTTGATTGATAGTTAAACTACCTGTATCTAAAGAAACTGAAGATGAATAATTCTCTCCAGCTGTATTATTATAAATATATGAATAAGCTCCAACAGCCAGTACTGCATTATCAGGATTATTAACTAAGGCCCCATCCAGATATAAAGAATAAACAACATCTATATCTCCATAATTACTTTCAGTTCCTTGAAAATCTCCAGCAGTTGAATAAATGATTGGAGATGTTCCACCCAGTGAACCTGAAGTGCTACCTAAAGATATTCGGAATTCTTCTTCATCGTAAAGATTAGAATAATTAACTTCATCTGTTCTTATTACAGAAAAGTTATAAGCGGATGATGCTAATATTTGGATAGTATTATTTGAAATTGCTGAACCATTTATTGCTAGAGTATATGCTGAACTACAATTAGTATAAGTAGTAAATATATCTGGATATGTTAAAGGGGAAGTATCATTGAAATATACCTGGCAAGAAGCTGTTGATTGTGATATCTGAAATTCTTCTTCATCATAAAGATTAGAATAATTAACTTCATCTGTTCTAATTACTGAATAATTATATGCTCCTGTAGGAAGTACTTGTACAGAATTATTT
>JAFCCM010000114.1 GCA_017610225.1 Candidatus Aenigmatarchaeota archaeon
TTTATAAAAGAGTTTCGAACTCAGCTTGAACAGTTTGCAACTCAACAGGAACCGTTATTGAAAACATACCTAGAACGATTCCATAACTACAGAACTAAACTTGAATCAAAGAAGTTAGTTAAAACAGGCAATGGAAGAAGAGCAGCAACAAAATTCACAAAGCTTCGAGATTGTGTAAGCAGAGGCGGCGAGTTGTATATTGTTGAAGGGGATTCAGCTGGAGGTTCAATTATTCAAGCAAGAACTGCCAGAATACATGCAGTGCTTCCATTAAGAGGAAAATCAATTCCAAATGTTACAACGAAAAAGAATATTTTAGATAATGTAGAGGTTCGTGAATTAGTTACAGCAATGGGTACAGGAGTAGATCCTCATTGTAATTTATCAAAAATAAGATATAGCAAAATCATTTGTGCAACCGATGCTGATCATGATGGAAATCATATTGCATGTTTGGTCACAATGGTGATGGGTATATTGATGCCTGAAATTATAAAAGATGGCAGATATTACATAGCACAAACTCCACTATTTGCCATTAATGAAGGTAAAACATTTATACCATTATGGTCTGAAAAGGAATTGGAACAAGCAAAAAGTAAAGGTCGAAAGATTACTCGATTCAAAGGACTAGGAGAATTATCTCCACATCAACTAAAGATTTGTTTGCTTGATGAAGAGACAAGACATTTAATGCCAGTAACATATAGCAAAGATATTGGAAGTTTGATAAAACTATTCTCTAGTGCAAGCGAAAAAAGGGAACTATTAAAATAGATTAATCTTTTCATTTTAGGGTTAATATTTAATTGTTAACCCTAAACTAAAGAGGTGAAAAATGAATTTAAAAAAATATTTAGAATCAGATATAATTGATTTTGAAATTAATCAAGAAGCAATGAAAGAGCATTCAAAATTATTTAGTGTAGATAAGGGAATGAGAAGTTATATGACTCCTTATGCTTCGTATATTATATTTTATACAGATAAGAAAGTTCATATGATAAATATATTTGAAGAAAACTATAAAGAAATTAAGGCGTTTAAACTTATATGTAATAAGTATGGGTTTACACATGAAGTACATCTATTAAATTTTACAGGCGTTTCTAAAAGGGACAATATAATTCAAACTATAAAATTTCATACGACGATGGAACATATAACAAAAACATCAAAAAATATGGATGATTATGATAGTTTGATAAATACAAAAGAAATAATAGAAGAATCAGAAAGACGTTTTGAAAATTTTCTAACTTTAAAAGATCATAGTGATTTTTCTATTATTCGAGTTTAAATGGAGGACAGCAATGAATAAATATCTACATATAGCAAAAAAGAATAGAAGGGATGAATTTTATACACAGCTTTCAGACATTGAAAAAGAGGTGAAACATTATAAAAAACATTTCAAAGGAGCAAGAGTTCTTTGTAATTGTGATGATCCAACCGTCAGCAACTTTTTTCACTACTTCTCATATAACTTTGAACATTTAGGATTAAAAAAGCTTACTGCCATCTGTTATAAAAATCAGACAATGCACATGTTTAGTCAACATACTGTAGAAAAAGCAATCTATCTTGAATATGATGGTGATAAAAATGGGAATAATGTACCAGATCCTGAAGAAATTGGAATCAAACAATTAAAAGGAGATGGGGGTTTCCAAACTGACGAATGTATAGAACTCCTCAAAAAAGCTGATATAGTGGTAACTAATCCACCATTCTCATTGTTTAAAGACTATATTACTCAACTAATTAAATATGATAAGAAATTTTTAATTATTGGTCACATGAATGCTATATCATTCGAAGAAGTTTTTGATGCTATAAAAGATAACAAAATTTGGTTGGGCACCAATAACAACCAAAGTTTTGTGTTTGAATCTCCTTATGAAAACACTCTGGAAAACAACAAAAAGTTCTGTGAGCAAAAAGGTTTTAAGGGAGATAAATACATTAAAGTTCCTGGAATAAATTGGTACACAAATCTTCCTCACAAAAAGAGAAATGAAGAAATCATATTGTTTAGGGATTATAACGGACACGAAGAAGATTATCCGAAATATGATAACTATGATGTTATTGAAGTAAGTAAGATAGCAAATATACCAAAAGATTATGATGGGGTTATGGGAGTCCCTATAACTTTTATAGATAAATACAATCCGAATCAGTTTGAGATTTTAGGGATGGCTAATGATACAAGTTGGGTAGGGCATAAATGTTTAACAGTTATCAATGGTAAACGCAAGTATACTCGTATTTTAATTAGAAAAAGAGAAATGAAGAAATCACATTGTTTAGGGATTATAACGGACACGAAGAAGATTGCCCGAAATATGATAACTATGATGTTCACGTTGGTTAGGGCATAAATGTTTAACAGTTATCAATGGTGAACGCAAGTATCCTCGTATTTTAATTAGAAGGAGATAAAATTAGAATGAAAATAGAATTACGCGAAATATCAATTCAAAAAGTAGTAGAATACAACCCCCATTTAAAAGAATGTCATGGGTATAAAGATCATGGTGAAGATGGTGTATATGGTATGAATGGTAAATTAAATATCCGTCCTGCCTACCAAAGAGAATTTATTTATAAAGATACTCAAAGAGATGAAGTAATTAATACCATAAGAAATAATTTTCCACTGAATGTTCTTTATTTTGTAATAAATAAAACCGGAAGTTATGAAGTATTGGATGGTCAACAACGTCTTATAAGTATAGGACAATATGTAAATGGTGACTTTAGTTTACACGGTCTGTCTTTTAACAACCTAACCGATGATCAACGTAATCAAATATTAGACTATAGACTAATGGTTTACTTCTGTGAAGGAAAAACCTCCGAAAAGTTGGACTGGTTTAAAATTATTAATATAGCTGGAGAAAAACTAGCTGATCAAGAGCTACGTAACGCTATCTATACTGGTCCTTGGTTAAGTAACGCAAAGAAATACTTTAGTAAACGAGGATGTCCATCATATCAAATAGCATCAGAATTTATGAAAGGGTCATCTATACGTCAGGACTACTTAGAAACTGTTCTGAAATGGAGAAGTGGAAATAACATTGAAGATTATATGTCAAAGAATCAACACAACGATGATGCATCTGAACTATGGGATTATTTTAAGGAAAGTATTGCATGGTTTAAAAGTGTCTTTATTGAATATAGAAAAGAAATGAAAGGTTTGCCGATAGGAGAAT
>JAFCCM010000115.1 GCA_017610225.1 Candidatus Aenigmatarchaeota archaeon
CACGTATAAGCTCGCTGAGGCACGTAAGAAACGTGTGAACACATTCACTCCCAAGAGAATTGGAGGATGATTGGATGACTGAAGTTAAACCACGTCATCTTTTCTTTTTTATTCTGATATTTATACTTAACTGGTTTTGTAACTGGATAGCAATTTTATTCATGGGAATTGTAATAATTTCTATGTGTATAGAATTATATTGGACATCATTTAAAAAACATGCATCTTGGAAAAGTTCGGCGCACATAAATTGTGTGTATTATAATGGAAATGACACAATGTCGTGTATGCATTCGCAAATAATGGGGGCATGTGATGGTGTATGTGAACATTTTATGATTAAAAAGACATAAGTTAGGAGGATAATAATGGTTTTTGAACAAAAATATACTGATGATGAATTGATTGAGATCCTTAAGGATTTGGCAGTTGACTTGGAGAGAACTCCACGAATGACCGACTTGATGAAACGAGATGGCGGACCATACCCATCGCTGTATCAGAAGCGTTTTTCATCTGGGGGTCTTAAGCAGGACGGATGGAATGTAGCATTGGAAAAGGCTGGACTCGGTGTTAATAGGAAGAAAGTCGATCAGGAATCCGAGTGTAGTGATTGCGGTGTCGATGGATTTAGCGATAGGGGTCGCCTTATTCGCTGGAAGGGTAGTGAGAAGTTACTTTGCATGGGATGCTATCAGAAGAGGTACTACAGAGATAAAAGGGATGGTGTTTTACCAGATACTTCTGACGATGTCTAACACAAAACCCTTATATACAATGACATCCTATTCTTTATTGTAGATTATAAGTAAGGAAGCAATAAAATGTACACACAATTAAAAGTAATAGGATGTATAGGAAGCAATCCAGATAACTTTGATGAGCGTTTTGTCAAATGTAATGAATGCCCAGCAACATACAATGATAAGAATTGTAGTATATTCCGGATTGTATACACATTAATGCTTGTTTTCGAATAAGATATATAAGGAGTTTTAACATATGGAAGATGAAGGAAAATTATTTACAAACAAATACATAGTAAATGGTCATGGATGTCGTGATGATATCATGACCATGGACGAATTGGACACTCTACTGTTTAGTGGCAGTGAATTTGAGGTAAAGGCATACTGTGTACGGAAAGAGGAAAAGAAGGATGGTGAGTGATATGTTTATTCTTAGAGGCAGTATGTTCTCTGGTAAGGTCGCATCTGAATTAAATGGGGGTACTCCTCAGAAGAAACCTGTCACTATTCCAAGAAACAAATGCTGGCAATTCAACAGAGATTTGCTACGTAGTTCACATAAAAGATATGGTATTGACTGCGGATTGAACTTTTACTGGTGGAAAAGTGATGAGAATATTACAAACTGCTCGATCATATTTGATGGGAGACAGTATGTGGGAGTTACACATAAACATCCAGACGATGTTGAGAATGAGTATGTTGGGAAGACATTCTCATTTAACAGGGCGTTCGATAAGTTGGCAAAGGTTGTATTGGGTATAGATGAAAAGACAATTGTCGGAATTGCGTTAGGCACATCTAAGAAATTTGAAAAGGTAGATGTAGAAACATCTATTGGAATATATCGAAGCACTGCTGCTGAAGATATTGAAAAAGGAGACCAATTATATGCTGGTTATGGTGGATGTGTGTACCCTGTAAAATCCGAACAAACGTCTAAGGAATCGGACGACATCACCATTACGATGTCACGCATACATGCTGAGGAATTGCGAAAACATCTTAGAGAGTATGCAGTTGGGTATGACATATATTCTAAACTTGGCAGAAGTCTAAGTATGTCAAAATAACCAAAAATATTTTAAATGATGCCACTCAATACTACATAAGGTGATTCACAATGGTTAAACCAGACATTCAGGAATTTATAGCAGAATTTGACATCAAACACAACCAGCGCAGGCATGATGTTCCGGTCCTAAGATTCATTAAAGGCAATGAATCGTCTGGCACTGAACTTTTGCGTAATGAAATATGGGATTTATACCTAGACCCAAATAATTATTCAATCCGACATATAGCGGCAGCAGTAGATTCCGATAAGACCTCTGTAGGTCGTCATATCCAGAAGTGTAAGAAAATGTACGACGCATGGGTGGCTGAGAATGGGCTTGCCTTACATGGCGACCCTGCGAATCGTTTGGAGGATGTTCTCGCTGGATTTGATGAAGACTTGGCGGATATCATAGAGATGTCAAAGGAATGCAAGGATAATGATGATGTCAGAGGGTATAAGGATTTGCAGACCTTGAAATTATCCATTATCAAAGAGAAGGGTAAGTTTATGGGGATCGAGCCGCCTAAGACTGTTAATATTAATTTGACAAGTGCTGAGGAGACGAGGAAAAAAATGGAAGAGATGTTTCCGACTGAGATGGGGGATAAATAATTGAGTTATGATAAACAAAATCCAGAAGCATGGAATAAAGATATTGTACGATATGGATACATTGAGATTGATCATGCGCATGGAAAATTATCCAAAGACGATCTAATTATTTCATACCACCCCTCCATACCCCCTAAATTATATCGTCCTTATTTTTTACATGGGGGTGTTAACGGGGTTAACTTTACAACTGTATACACCGTTTTTATAATGTTCCATACGTTTAATGTTTGATACCCACTCATTTAAACATCATTCAAATGTAAACCCTGTATAAAATGGCATCCGAGTGCGATTATCTTTATAAATAAGTTTCAATTTACTCAAAATTAATAATTAGTTGGTATCTTTAAGTATATAATATTATAATAGAATGTAACAACCCACATTTCAGTTAACTAATCAATGTATCATCACGATAATTCTATTCCTATAGTATATGGGTACTACCGTATATTAATATTAAAGTGCACAACTAATTATTAATTTTGAGTAATTGTAAACTTCTATACAAAGTAATAGACATAATTAGACTGGGGGTATAACTCAAAACCTATATATAACATGAGTTCGTAGTTAGAGTTGTGATTAATATGACAATGAGTTAGAAAACAAGAGATAGTTTGGAAAAGATGTGTAGAGATGAGAGAGCACATTTCATATATGCTCTTACAAAAGAGTTGTACGCTGATGCTAAGGAATTTACAAATACAAT
>JAFCCM010000043.1 GCA_017610225.1 Candidatus Aenigmatarchaeota archaeon
ATGTTATCTTAGGACTTGGTGGATGAATAATTCTCATTTTCATCAAAGTACTTTTATGTTTATCCAAAACATCAAGTAATACATCCTCTATTGTTTTAAATTTATTTCCATCATATTTTTTAAAGGATCTTGTTTTTGCTTCATCCATAATAATTTTTGGATCAATTTTTTGAGTTATTCCCTCAATATAAAACTCAACTACATCATATCCATATCCAAGATCGCCATAATCTGTTTGACCATGTTCTATTCCAGCTGTGGGTGATGCTTGTATAATTTCATCAGGAACTTTTAAATATTCTGCCATCTGATATACTAATCTTTTAGACAGACCACCAATTGGACTACAGTGAACGGCACCATCTCCAAAAAGTGTATAGTAACCAATACCAAAATCTTCATCTTTATTGCCGGTTCCAAGTAGGACTTTGTTCTCCAATGCGGCATATGTGGATAAGATATTAGCTCTAACTCTGGAAGTCATATTCCCTTTATCAAATGGATTTAATTGCTTATTAAAACATTTTTCTGTTGTATCCACTAACTCTTCAATATGAACTATTGTTTTGTCAATTTTATAGTTATCACAGAAATGTGAAGCTCTTATTCCTTCGTCAGGTTCATTAGTATAAGATGGAATAATATATGCTTTAAATTTATAATTATTATTTCTAAAAGCTCTTAAAGCAAGAAGAGCAATAACTGCTGAATCAATACCACCAGATAAACCAACAATTGCTCCGCTTTTTCTTTCAATAAGTACAGTTTGTCTAATGAATTCACAAATTTCATCTGCTACTACTTTAGAATTCATTGTTGGTAATATTACCATTATATCCATCCTTTCAATTTAGATAATCTTCGTTTAATTTCAATACGGTCAAACTCATGTAATTCACCTTCTTCCCAACTTGTTGAATTAACCATATGACACATAATTTGTGTCATAGCTTGTAATATATGAACATAGGCCATTGGTAAATTATCTTTTTTCTGATGTTTTACTGGGTCTTCTATTTTAGATACTTTGTTCATTAAACTTGCACCCATATTTGCCCAACATTCCATAAGTCCTTTATGATAAGTTTTATTATTTGGATCAAATATAGGAACTGCCAAAGATGGTCGGTTACCTCTGATATCTCCAATCTTTATCTTTTTCTCATCTTTAAGTATTTTTAAATGCTTATGATCTTTACAAGCAGCTTGAACTAGGCATTCATTACATGGAAACATATATTGAATAAATTCTTCACTCATAACAATCCTTTCATTTTATTTCGTTTAAATATTTTTTTCCTTCTTCGAGAGCTTCTATAAAATAATTAATATTTTCTTCACCTTGTATAATAAAAGATTCTTCAAGCTCAACATAACCTGTAAAAAGCATTCGCAAAGAACATTTTATTCTCTTCCAAATTCTTTCAAACCAATTAAGATCTCCCCAGTGGGAACACCAGGCAATATTTTTGTAGAAGTTCAAAAAAAGCATAGAATAAACTATTTCAAATTCAATAGTTATATCATGGTCATCAGAACCACAATTACAAGCAGCTCGATAATATATTGAATCTTCAAACTCGTCTGTTTTCATTACGTTTTTACTTATCATATATTCTCCTTTTAGTTTGGTAGTCGAGGTCAGAATCGAACTGACAAGGGAAATATTCCCGTGAGATCTTAAATCTCATGTGTAAACCTAGTTCCACCACTCGACCCCAATTCTTTAAGCAATTTTTTTTGTCCTTTCAAAAGTTGGAAGCCCCTCCAGGGTTCGAACCTGGGTATACGGGTCCAAGGCCCGCAGTCTGAGACCACTCGACTAAGAGGCTAAAGTTGATATTAATAAATTAATCCCCACCCCGATTAATTCTGCCTACTCCAATAGCGTTTAAATACTATCTTCAGCCCCACATATCCCAAAATGGTGGGTAAGGGGAGAATTGAACTCCCACAGATTAAATCCCATAGTTTCTAAGACTATTGCGTCTACCTAGTTCCGCCACTCACCCATTTAAATTATATTTACTAATTATAGTTTTTGCTTTACACCAATTAGACCCTCCTGCGATTCTGTTTAAATTCATTAGAGCTTTTGAAATATTACAATTTGTTTTTATAAGTTCATTTTTCAAATCTAATTCTAATATTTCTATTTTATTTCCTCTACAATAGGTGGAAGTTTGACTATGACAATTTGGACAAATAAATCTAATATTCTCTCTTTTATTATTTTTTCTATTTCCATCAATATGATCAAGATGTAAAGTTAAAGGTTTATCCATCCATTTATTTATTCCGCATATTATACATTTATTATCTTGTTCTGATAAAACAATTCGTCTTTGTTCAGCATTGGGTTTTTCTTCAAATGATAATAATTTATATTTTTCTTGAAGATTTTTTCTAAATACTTCATGCCCTTTAATATAAGCATTTTTAGGAAAACCAGAAATTTTATCATTCTGATGTGCTGTTTTTAATCCCTTAGAATTTTTATTTCTTATAATTGGGCATTTATTACAAGAATCTTCACAACACCATTTTTTGTTATTTAATTGATATTTTGCTTCTTGCCCGCACCCATAATCACACAACTTTATTTTACCACCAGGGATAGTTTTATATCCTTTTAAAGATTGTGAAACTTTTTTATTTATTTCTTTTCTTTTACTTTTTGTGGAAAATGATCTTGCACATTTAGCACTACAAAATCTTCCAGATCCATATTTTCCATCATGATCTTTACCACAATTATTTTCACACCTCATATTAGTGTCTCCTTTTAATTATGTTCTATTTGAACTTGGTAGACACTATAATAGGAATTCGAACTTAATCTACTATAAACCAGTCAGTCCAATGTTGCTCTTTTTGTTCTACATTACGAGGACCAATTTGATGAAGAAGAGCTCCACAATTACCGCATATAATTCGATCTCCAGGTTGTGCTGGTGTACCATCTATGTTTACTACATTACTAGAACTTACAACTTCTCTAGGATATATTCTTGCTTTAAAATAGAAGGCAATCCCACCACAATCTTTATGTATTACGTTAATCATGTTATGTAAAGTTATGGATGCTGTTTAAGTATTGATCACATTTTTTAATTTCTTTTTCATATACATCAATTTGGTCATCAAGTTTTATTTGTTCATCTTGTAACTGTATCACTTTATCTTTTAAAACGTCCCGTCGAATCATTACTTTTCCTTCAATTTCATTTAATGGTTTAAAGATAGTTGAAAGAGATTCATCTTTTGGTTGATTTCCCAAAAATGTTTTAAAAAACCTCATAACATTAATTCTTGCTTGTTTCATGATATTCTCCTTTCACATTAAGTTAGAGGTCTATCCGGCAAGATTTGAACTTGCGAACTGAGGTGCCCAGGACCCCCGTGGTAAACCCGACTCCACTACGGATAGACAATTTCATTCATATACCTTTGTTCTAAACTAGTCCACTTGATATACGGATTTTAAGTAAGTTTCAAACTCAGGACTTTCACACATTCTTTTACCAGGTGCATTAGAAATTTTAGCTACTGGCATTCTATTACAAGAAACCATCTTGATAACAATATTTAATGGGTTGAAATCCCAATTGTTTGTCAGTTTGGTTCCTATACCAAAACTACAATTAATAAGATTATGTAGTTCCCAATGAATTTTATATGCCTTTTGAAAATCCAGTCCATTACTAAAAACGATAGTTTTAGTTTTAGAATCAATCTTGTGGTTTCTGTAAAAATTAACAATCTTATGACCAAATTTAATTGGGTCTGGTTCAGAGTCTTCACGAACTCCATCAAATAATTTATATAAGAATGGATCTTCAAAATCTTTTAAGAATGCATCAGTATTTATTATATCTGCAAGAGCAATTCCTAAATCTCCACGATATACTCTGACCCAGTTTTCAAGAGCCACTTTCTGACTATCAGCGACTTTATACTTTAATTGCTGGTGAGCTTGTAACCATTCATGCGCCATGGTTCCAATTGGAGTAAGATTATATTTTCTTGCCAAAAATAAATTACTTGTACCAACGAATTGTTTTTTAACATAATATAGAAGAGTATTAATTCCTTCTTCATGCCATTTACTAGAATGTCTTCTTCTGGTTCCAAAATCTGCAAATTTAAAATCTTCAGGCATTCCTTCCAATCCTTGTCTTAGATTAAGTCTTGCAGTATCTATATTTCCATTTTGCATTTCTGCATATGTTTCACTTATAATAGAAAGTATTGGAACCTCAAAAAGAATTGTATGAAACCAAGAACCTTTAATTCTTAAATCTAATATGTTTTTAACATAGTCAAACTTAACTTTTAAGTAATCATCATCAAATCGAAAATATTTAAGAAATCCAATATAATCATCTGAAAAATGACGTATAGAACGTAAGTAATCAAGATCATCTTTTGTAAATTTTAAGTCATATAACTCATTTATTTTATCATTTAATTTTGATAAAAGTGCAGCAAAGTTTATTCCTTCTGTTCGACAGTGAAATTTATATTCAACTGGAACTGATGCAAACCCTAATTTCAATAACGCATTCTGCATTGTAAATTTATACTGGTCATTATCTAGCATACTATTAAACATAATAATCTCCTTTCTAGAAAGTTAAAAAAATAACTGGGTAAGGTTATAAACACATGAGGTAGGTATCATGGTTTATAACCTCCCAGTGGTTAAAAGATGGGGGACAGATTCTAATTCGTTACTTCGGGGCGGATTTGGGGACGGGGCAGGCAACAACTTATTTTGCCCGGTCCAGGAACGTCTTGTCTCCACCAGATGCCATATAATTTTCGATCGATGGCTAAGAACAAATCAGCATACTGTCTAACATTTCACGTCCGCACGATTAACATATGACGTTAGGATATTCTCCTATGTTGGGGAGTCTTGTCCCACTCATGTACGGTTTCTCTCCCTTGTTACAAGCCACTGGTATGCGCATACTTTAATGGTTATGCCAAGTTTGAAAAGACCTATTCGTATTCTCATAAGGTCATTACCCCATCTTCTTGTTTAAGATTGTCTATGGAGAATCTCAAACAAAACTATGAAACCATTTTATTTTAATTAAAAGTAAATAAGAGGGGCGGATTCTAATCATCCAACTATTGGTTAGGTCTAACTTAAACCCTCCAATCCTGTTAGTTAATTAGCTTACCGTCTAACATTTTGTGTTTGCATGCGTTTAAATTATCACTAGGATGCTCTCCTATTTTTGAGAAGTAACCTTCTCGTTTATTATCTATTATATGGTTCCTCTTCACTTTCAAATATTTCCACTTGCGCAAAGTGAAACATTCTAATTGTGAATTGAAAAGATCTCTACCAGATTTTTTCATAAGATCACCACCTCTTATTATTGATAAAACTATAAAATCTTTGTCTTCAATTATTAATATATATAGAAATCTTTTTTTAAAATGAGAACAAATTAATGAGAAAAACTTTTTAATACATGGAACAAACAATTAAAAAAGGAGCGAAATATATGTCTAAAAAAAATATTTTAGATGGTAGTGAAACAAATGGAATAACTATAATAATTTCCCCACATTGCGATGATGAAATTATTGGGTGTTATAAATATTTAAAGGAAGCAGATCTTATTATCTACGATGGAGACGCCCCTCTTGAAAGAAGAGAGGAAGCTCTTAATTTAAAAAATCATTTTGAAGTTAATCAACTTTTCCTAAAGTCAGTCCCACCAAATTTATATGATACAAAAAATAAATTTTTCTTTCCTGATCCAATTTACGAAAATCATCCATTACATAGAAGCTGGGGATTCGTTGGTGAACAAATGTCTAGAATTGGCCTTAATGTAATATTTTATAATACAATGATGAATGCCCCTTATATTCACGAGATTGAGGACATTAAAGGTAAAGAAAAATTATTAAATAAGATTTACCCAAGTCAGAAGAGTCTTTGGAAGTATGAAAAAAAGTTTATATTGTTTGAAGGATATTGTAAATGGCTATTTTAATTCTTAGTATTGTATCTCTTATAACAACTTTAATTGGATTATACTTACTTGGTGAAAAGAAAGCGAATGGATTTTTAGTATTTACTGTTAGTTTAATGTGTCAGATGTATATTTTTTATTCACAAAGTAATAAGTTTTTATTTATTCAGATGATAGTTCTTATTATATTTAATATTTGGAATTATTTTAAATGGAAAAAAGGAGACCGTAGATGAAATTATGTGATTATGGTTGTGGACAAGAAGCAAAATATCCTTTTAAGAATGGTAAATGGTGTTGCGAAGATCACTGGAGAAAATGTCCAATTCAACGACAGAAAGTTTCAATGCAAAAGAAAAAAGAATGGAATGATCCTGATAGTGGACTTAATTCAATATTATGTAAAGAAAACCAAAGTAATGGTATGAAAGAAGTATGGAAAGATTCGAACAGTAAATATAATTCAATTTCATACAGAAAGAAAAAAAGTAATATTATAAAAAAAATATGGGAAGATTTAGATAGTAAATATAATTTAATTTCATTTAAAGAGAAATTAAGTAAAAGTGGTAAACTTACTATTGAAAAAATTAATATAAAATATCCTTTCTTTTCTAAGATAGAAGAAATGAGATATAACCCAGACAAACCTGGTGAAAAAGAAATTCAAGTTCATTGTAAAAATCATGAATGTGAAAACTCAAAAGAGAAAGATGGTTGGTTTACACCTACTTTTAAACAAATTGCAGATCGAAAAAATATTTTAGAAAATGAAGGAGTAGATAGATATTATTTCTATTGTTCTCAACACTGTAAAGATACGTGTATATTATTTGGTTTAAAATCAGATCCATATAAAGAAACCAATCTTCCTTATACTTATCAAGAATACCAAGCATGTAGATCTGTAGTCTTTGAGCGAGAAAAAGGTTTATGTGAATACTGTGGTGAACCAGCTACGGATATGCACCATATATATCCTGTTAAAAAAGAACCATTTTTTGCACTTGATCCAGATTACTGTGTGGCTTGTTGCGAAAAACATCACTATGAGTATGCCCACAAAGATGAATGTTCAACAGGAAATTTATCAAAAATAGTTTGCAGTGTAGAATCACAAAAATTTTTAAATCAGAAATAGGAGGACCAAAATGGAAGTAACAAAAATTACAGAGAATGAAGATGGTAGTGCGACTCTAGAACTTAATTTAACTGAAGAAGAAAACAATATTTTAATTGGGTACGCTGTAAATGATATATTAAAAAAAAATATTGAAAATTTTAAACAAGACAATAAAAAGAGATGTTTTAAATGTAATAATATAATTGATGTCAAGACTCTTAAAGATTTTCCAGATACTGAAGTGTGCTTAGAATGTATAAAAGATTCATAAGTTTAATAAATTAAAAGGAGACATTAAATGATTAAATTACTTTGCATGGAGCCATCTGGTGTACAGTTACATAAATTTATGGCAGAAGTTGATGTTGTTGCTAGAAATTCACAGACAGATAATATTTTAATTAAAACATGGAATAAATTATACAGAGAGTTTTCTTTTTCTGAAGATGAAAAATGTTGGATGCCTATTCAAGAGTTTAATAAGTATCCAGAAACTGAAGAAAGGTGGCGTAGATTAATAATATGAGTAGAATAATTTTTATACCACAATACCCAACATCAATGAGATATCAAGAATGGTGGATTAATGAGTTTCCAAAACAATTTACAAAGTTTGGATTTGATGTTTATACTCTTGGTGATGAAAAAATAAAAGTAAAAAGGGGAAATACAGAAATGTTTTCTCCTATCAATAATGCAATTGAATTTGAATGTTCTCAAATAGATGAATATATGAAATTAGAATTACGAGATGATGATATTATGTTTATTGCCGATTTGAGTTTTCCTGGTATTTTTATGAATGCCTTATTTCATAAAAGACCAAGTAAAGTTTTTTCATTTTGTCATGCAACAAGTATTAATAAATTTGATTATTTTGAGCCTGTTAGAGAATATAAATATCCTACAGAAACAATCCATGCCAAAATGTGTGATAAAGTTTTTGTTGGAAGTAAATATCATAAAAATAAACTTAATTGGAGCAATACAATTGTGACTTATCTTCCTTTTCCACCATTTAAGGCATTTCCAAATGAAGAAAAAACAATTGATATTATTTCTGCATCTCGACCAACACCTCAAAAAGTTGACTTGGAATTAGAGAAGGAAGTTGAGAAAAAATTTGGTAAAATAAAAAGAATGGAATGTGAAACTTGGGAACATTATTATAAATTTTTGGGACAGTCAAAAATTTTATTAATAACATCTCATGAAGACACATTTGGTTATCAGATTGTTGATGCTATATTAAATGGATGTATTCCTATTGCAAGAAATTCATTAGCATATCCAGAAATTTTATCATCAGAATATTTATATGATAGTAAATGGGAACTAATATATATCATTAGAAAGTTGTTAGGGGGAGATTATCATTACCAATCTCCAAAGATATTATGTGAGAAACAAATGAATAATTTTTACAAAAAAATAGTAAATGAAATGAAAGGAGTAATTTAAATGAAAAAAGTTAAAATAGGGTTATGTTTTTTAGATGAAGAAGATAATGTTTTGGTTAAAGGGATTTTGAAATCAAATTGGACTGTTGATCTCACTGAAGATTTAAAATACCTCCCTCAATCCTCAGTAAGAAATGAAATTGCAAGAATATTAATGGATAGGGTAAAGTTAGAATTAAATATAGAAATCATAAAAGAAATGTTAGATGAATTAAAGCAATGAGTCCATACACTGTTTTTTCAAATTGGTTATTTGATGGAAGTAGAAATAGTCCAATACCAAAAGCAACAGAAAAACTAGATTTGTTGAAGTATAATTCTCCAATTACTCCAACATATTTGATTTCGATGTTTGTTAAAAATGGTTCGTTAAATCATTATCTAGATAAGCATTTCAATAATATGGGGCTTAGATATCTTGATAAAGAAGAATTATTTAAGTTTATTAAAAAATGTGTTTTAGATTTTAGAGTTAGAAAGAGTGATATAGGATACTTTAAGTATCACCATCAAACAAAATTATTTAATTCATTAAGGGAAAAACTACCAACTTTAAAAAATAATGATATTGCTTTATTATGTAAGGTTATTGATAAATCTGAGGATAAAGCATCTGTATATCAAACTTTAAATATTGAGATAATAAAAAAGAAAAAAGTAAAACGGGGTACAAAAAAAATAAAGAAAAAAAATATATCATTACATGAGTTTTTAAAGGAAAACTTCTCCATTATCGAAATGAAGAAGTTTTCCTAAAAAATTAAATAGAGTTCCGAGCAAGTTGAAGCATCGAATCGTCTATTGTGGAATGTATTGTTCTTAATGGTATCTTATGTATAACATATAGAGGAACTGGGGTAAGAGGATCTTCATGAATAGCTGGCTCAGTATTAATAATCTGTGCAAGTTTATTTGATAAAACAGGATTAACAAATCCTCTTGGAGTAATTGGAAATCCATAACCATAACATTCTGGGCATTTGGTTGTGGAATAAATTTTACCTGTATATCTGAAATTTTTATCCTTCCAAACTTCAGACTTTTTCAGACTTATTGCAGCAGTTCCTTTACCTCTACATTCTTGACAACGAACTCGGATTTTGCCTTTGTATTTATCACCATACTGTTCAGCAAATTTAAAACAATTACATTTAACATTTATTATAAGATCTTTATATTCTTCGTCTGTTTTTATGTATCTACCGGAACCTCTACAGTTTTTACATACGAGCCATAAATAACCATCACCATTACAAATGCTACAAGGTTTTTTAAATTTTTCTTTTTCCAGTTTGTATATTTCACCGGTACCATGACATCTTTTACATTCATCTTTGTAAGGAGATTTGATATCCCAATGACCTTGTTTTTGCAGTTGTTCTTCAATATATGTTCGGATGATAACATTTTTTGCTTCCATTAAATTAGAATGCGAATGATCTGTTATATCATCTTTTACAATCATTGAACGGAAATTGATTAATGTATATGGAACTGTAATGTTTTGTTTGTTCAGTTGTAGCAGTTGTGTTGCTTCGTGATAAGAAGTATTTGATTGCATAATATCCTCCAAAGTAAATAGTTAAAAAATAAATAGGGTTATTAAGAATAAAAAAATTGTTATCTGGACATAATAGACCTCCTTTCTTATAATTATAAGATAATTTAAAATATAAATACGACTATTCATTTATTAATATATATAGACATTAATTTTTAAAATGGGAACAAACTATTAAAAATAAAAAGGATTATATATGAATTCAATAAAAAAATCTTTTGCGAATTGTTTGGAATGTGATTTATTAGATTCCCCTTCTTGTATACTTGAAACTAATTGTGAGAAAGATTTAAGTAAGGTTGAGATAATTTTTATAGCTGAAAATCCCGGCAAGGAAGAAGTAGGAGCTAACCCACCACGTCCTTTAATTGGGCGTAGTGGGCAAACTTTTCGTAAATTTTTTAAACAATTCAAATTAAATAAAATTAAATACCTAATTACTAATGTGGTTTTATGTCAAACAATCAATCAAGATGGAACTACAGGGAATCCAACTGATGATGTAATTGAGAAATGTAAAGTTAACTGTATGAATTTAATAGAGATTTGTAACCCAAAATTGATTGTATTATTAGGCACAAGCCCAATGAAAGCATTTGATATTGCTAAATCAGGTATTACTAAACTACATGGGAAAATTTTTAAATGGAAAAATTATAATGTTTTTATAACAGTCCATCCTTCATTTGTTAATAGAAATCAAAAAGTATGGATGCCAAAATTTGAAGAAGATATGGCAAAAATCGCAGGAATGATAGAAGGAAAAGAAATTAAAATTAAGAAAAGTAGTGGAGTACGAAAGTTGGGTAAGAAAGGAATTCATAGATATAAAATACCCGAAAAGTTTTATACAGATAATTATAGATTAATTGATATTCAATATCTTAGTACACAGAAAAAAGTTTTATATATTTTTAGAGATGCTAATAATAAGAAAATATATCATACAGAAAATGATGATTATATTTGCTATCAAGCTCCTCCAGGATTAGAAACAAGAAAAATTGTTCCATATGATGAACTAGATCAAGTGTGTGTTGCTTTTAAAGATCAGGTAGTATTAGATCCTGATATAACATATGAAGGTGATGTTAAAATTACTATAAAGCATGCAATGGACTATTACCATTTTAATCAAAAAGAAGCTATAAAGACAGAAAGCAATATTAAATTTTTTGATATTGAGATTGATACAGGAAAATATAAAGGGTTTCCACATGCAATAGATGCTGCATTTCCAATTAATATGATTTCAAGTATTTATAACAAAAGACAAATATGTTATGTGATAGATAATAAAACAGAACCAATTGTTGAAAAGAAAGAGTTTGAATTAAAGATTTTCAAAAGCGAATATGCAATGATGAAAGAATTTATTAAAGATTTTAAAGATGAAGATCCTGATTATATTGCAGGGTGGAATTCTATTAATTTTGATCTTAGTTATATATTTAATCGTTTGCCAAAATTAAAAATTAATCAAAGAAGTATGAGCCTATTTAATGAATTCTATGTTGATGGTCCAAAATATTTTTGTAAACTAGCTGGGTGTATTGCTATAGATCAAGAGTTTATGTATAGAACATTTACTTTTACTAAAATGGAAAATTATAAACTTGGATTTATATCACAATATGAATTAAAAAGAACTAAAATTCAATTACCATTACCAATGAATGAAATGTATTGGAAAATGTTAAACAAAACAATTGAATATAATATTAGAGATACAGAAATCATTAAAGATTTAGAAGATAAACTTCAACATATTAATTTAATAAATGAATTAAGAATTGTTTGTAAAACAAGTTTTGAGGGTATTTCATCATTTTCACAGATTGATTCTTTAATGCTTAATCATCTTAAGGGTAAGGGTTGGGCATCTAAGAATGCAGATATGTATATTAAGAAAAAGAAATATCCTGGAGCTTTTGTATTTGATCCAATACCAGGAATCTATAATAGCATTACAGATTTTGATTTTGCATCTCTATACCCAAATATTATAATAACTTATAACATTGGAATAAACAATTTTGTTATGAAATTTGATGATTCAACATTGGGATATGAATTAACATATCATCCAGAGAATTTACCAGAAAAAATCAAAGTTATAATAGATCCAACATACGCTAAAAAAGAAGTTATGATTACCTCTGATCAACTATTGAAGAAAGTCAAAGAACAGAATTTGGTTTATACAATTAATGGTTGTTTCTTTAAGGCACATGATAAAGAAGTTTCTGTTTTTAGCGACGTGGTTGGTGGGTTAATGTCAACCAGAAAAAACTATAAAGATAAAATGTTTGACTCAATTGAAGAAAAAGATAAAACATCAGAATTTTTCTATTACACCAGACAGTTAGTATATAAAGTTTTAGCTAATACATTATATGGAGTTGTTGCTAATAAATCATTTAGATTTTTTGATATATCATTAGCAGCAGCAGTTACGTTAAGTGGCCAGGAATCTTTAAAGGCATCTATTGTTGAAGGTGATGCATATATGAGGCATCTTGATAAAGGAAAAGATTATGTTAAACCATTAGAAATAACTAAAAAAGAAATGTATGAAAAAGAAATGCCAACTAGAAGACATGAATATATTATCACAGGAGATACTGATTCAATTTTCTGTTGTTTTCAAAATTTCTCTGGTGATAAAACAGTTGGAAAAATTCAAAATTGGTGTGAGGATATTCAAAGTTTTCTTAATGATGATATTATGACTAGTATTGTAGAAAGACATAATGTTCCTTTAGATTATAACAAGTTAGTTTTGAAAAATGAGTTGATTATTTCACGAGGTTTATTTTTAGCTAAAAAACGATATGCAATTAGAGTTATTAATAAAGAAGGAAAAGATATTGATAAAGTTGAATATATGGGAGTTGAAATTAAGAGATCAGATTATCCTAGTAAATCAAAAGAATTTTTATCACAGTTAATTGATTTAATTTTAAAATCTGAAAAAGTATCTTTAACACAATTATTAAAATTTGTTAATAGAGAGAAGTCAGAATTTATTGATTTAATAAGAAAGGGAGACAAATCAATTGCTAGACCAGTATCATGGGGGAAAAAGCTTAAAGATTATAAATTGGTTCCACAAGGTGTAAGAGCTATGCTTGCATGGAATCAAATTATGTATGATATTCATAATACAGGAAATAAAGGTTATATGTATAGAGTGAGTGGAATTGACACAATGACTGCTCCACCAGAGATAGTTAAAAGATATGAAAAATTTGTTGTTGAGCATGGGAAGCTTGAAGTTATAGCTATACCTGACGAAGAAGCTCGACTTCCAACATACTTTTTTCCTGACATAAAAGGGAATTTAAAATTTTGCTTTGAAGATCGTCATGAGTTAATGTTAAAACCATTAATGGATTCTAAACAAAATATGGAGGTAATAACAATATAATGAGTAATGACAAATACAAAAGATATCTTGATCCTACTTTTCCTTTACTTGAAAAGTATAGAGAAATAGCGCCAGGTTCATATAAACATTCACAAAATGTTGCAAATATTTGTGAGTCAATTGCAATTGAATTAGAACTTGATGTGGAACTTATGAGATGTTGTGGGTTATTTCATGATATAGGTAAAATGAACTACCCGTTAAATTTTTCTGAAAATCAATCCTCAAAAATAAATATACATGATGATATTGAACCAAATATGTCTTATCATTTAATTACAAGGCACGTTTCGGATGGAGTCTTAATTCTTCTACAAAATGATTTTCCACTTGAAGTTATAAAAATTATTAGTGAACATCATGGTGATACTCTTTTAAAACAATTTCATAAAAAAGATGAAGATTCTCCAGAAGATTTTTTTCGTTACAAAGGTAAAAAACCAACTTCAATAGAATCAATTGTTCTTATGATTGTAGATTCTGTAGAAGCGACATCTAGGGCAATGATGATGCAAAAAGAAGAAGGTGAAGAAAATGGAGATTTTATAAAAAGAGTTATACGCTCAACTATTGAAAGATTAGATGATGATGATCAGTTAGATCAGATTTTACATGGTGCAATTAAGCAAATTAAAAGAATCTTATATAAGGAACTTGAAAGTATTTACCACAAAAGAGTTTCTTACAATAAAGATGATGAAGTGATAGACAATGTAAAACCAAATAAGAACAAAAAATAAATGAAAGGAGAGTGTTTTTATGGAAGAAAATCAAGTAAAACTTATTGAATTATTTAGAAGTTTTCAAGGAGAGGGAGTAGATAGAGGTCGTTCAATGATCATTTTAAGATTTAAATATTGCAATAAGAATTGCAGTTTTTGTGATACAAAGGTTAAAATGAGAATCTCACAAGAAGGAATCTACAATTTAAAAGATATTCAAAGAACTATAAATAGGTATAAATGTGGAATCCTTGTAACAGGTGGAGAACCAACAATTTCAAATCATTTTGATGAAACCTTACTATTATTAAATGAGCTTTCATATCCAATAGCAAATGTTGAAACTAATGGTTATGATCTTTTAAATCTTATTTCAAGAGTTAAATCAAACAAAAATATAAATTATTCGTATTCACCAAAGATGTTTTCAGAAAAAGAATTGGATTATGAAATGGGAATAACGGAAAAGTTAATTAGACATTCAAATGTTTATTTCAAAGTTGTTTATGAAAATAGAGAAGATGTTTTATATTATTTAGAATGGTTAAGTAAATTAAATGTAAATCAGAGAGTATATTTAATGATTGAGGGAATAACAAGAGCAGATTTAATAAAAAATTCGGGAGCTGTATTTGATGCTTGTGAAAAATATAAA
>JAFCCM010000006.1 GCA_017610225.1 Candidatus Aenigmatarchaeota archaeon
CTTTGTGAGTATTGTGAAAATAAAGCTACACATGTACATCATTCAAGACCTCAGAAATTAGAACCAGGTTTTGTTTTAGATCCTGATTTTGGAATAGCTTGTTGTCAAGAGTGTCATTATAAATATGGACATAAAACTAGAACAGAATGTTCTACAGGAAAGTTAGCAAGTATAATTTGTAAATAAAAGGAAATAAAAAATGGAAGCATCATCTAAAGATATTGTGATAGATAAAAAACTATTTGATATAACATTCCCATTGTTAGATAAGTTCAAGGAAATCTGTCCTGGCACGTTCAAACACTCTCAAAATGTTGCTAGTATGTGTGAAACGGTAGGAGTAGAATTAGATTTAGATGTTGATCTTTTAAAATGTTGTGCAATATATCATGATATAGGAAAAATGAATAATCCACTATATTTTGCTGAAAATCAAACTGATGATAATCCTCATGATAAATTAGATCCATTTTTATCTTATCAAATTATAACAAGACATGTTGGAGATAGTGTTGTTTATTTACTACAAATTAAAGATTTACCATATGAAGTAATTGATATTATTTCTCAACATCATGGAAATACTGTATTGCAAGTATTTTATAATAAAGATAAAAAATCCCCAGAAGATAAATATAGATATAAATGTTGCAAACCAGTTTCAACAGAAGCTCTTATTTTAATGTTATGTGATTCAATTGAAGCCACAACCAGAGCATTATTTAATAATGGAGATGGTGATGATGACTTCTTATTGAAAGCTGTTAATGGAACTATATCAAGATTAATGGATGATCAACAATTAGATAACATGACCATAGGAACTTTAAATAAAACTAAAAAAATTCTTATTAAAGAATTAGAAAGTATTTATCATAAACGTGTTACTTATGAAGATGATACTAAAACAGTAGGTGAAATAAGAGAAGGTGAATAATGCCAGAAAATATGATGTGCCCAAACCATAAAGATAATAAAAAATACAGAGATAAGTATGATGGTATATTTCGAAAGAAAAAGAAAAAAGAAAATAAATTGAAATAATGTAACATATTATAAATGAAAGGAGATATAATATGCTATGTGATTATGGTTGCGGGCAAGATGCTAAGTATCCACCAAAGAAAGGGATGAAAGGATGGTGTTGTTCTAAAAACCCACAATCCTGTCCAGAAGTTTTAAGAATAAATATTTTAAAAAATACTGGGAAAAAACATTCTGAAGAAACTAAAAAGAAAATGAGAGGTAGAATCCCATGGAATAAAAATAAAATTAATCTACAAATTGCATGGAATAAAGGAAAAATACTATCAGAAGAGCATTGTAAAAAATTAAGTGAATCACATAAAGGAAAAATACCTTGGAATAAAAATATTAAAAAATGTTTTTCTAAAGAAACTCTAAAAAAAATGAGCAAATCTTTAAAAGGAAAAAAATCATGGAATAAAGGAAAAACACATTCTGAAGAATCTAAAAAGAAAATGAGTATAGCTCACAAAGGTAAAATACCTTGGAATAAAAATATTAAAAATCCATATACAGAAGAAACTCTAAAAAAAATGAGTGATTCAACAACTGGTCAAAAATGCTCTGTAGAGACTAAGAAAAAATTATCAATAATTAACAAAGGAAATGGTAAATTAACTATTGAACAAATTAAACAACGTTATCCTTTTCTTTTTAAAATAGAAGAATTTTCTACTAATAAAAAAACAAAATATATTCAGGTACATTGTAAAAATCATTTATGTCAAAATTCAAAAGAACAAGGCGGTTGGTTTACACCAAAACACTGGCAATTTTATGATAGAATGCAAGCATTAGAACATCCTAAAGGAAATGGTGCTCATTATTTTTACTGTTCTGAAAAATGTAAAGAAGAGTGTCCTTTATATGGTAAAAGAGTTAGTCAGTTAATAAAAGAAGATCAAATAAATTCTGGACAAATTGAAGATTCATGGTATACTTCTAAAGAATATAAAACTTGGAGAAATAAAGTTTTTGAGTTAGACAACAATAAGTGTGTCTATTGTGATTCTGTAGCAAAACATGCTCATCATATATTACCTCGGAAAACTCATCCGGAATTATCTTTAGATCCAGAAAATGGTTTATCTTGTTGTATTGATTGTCATTATAAATATGGACATAAAGGTGAATGTTCAACTGGTAAATTAAGTACATTAATATGTGAAAGAATTATAAGAATAAAGGAAAAATAAAACATGTCAGATTCAAACTATGTCCTTGCCGGATTTGAAACAATTGGCACATATTTTAAGAATTTTTGTTTAAGAGATTTACAAGGTAACTGGAATGATAATTTTACACCAGAAATCTTATCAAATTTTTTATCTCAAACTTGTCATGGATTTTTACATTCATTTGGTCAGAATTTTACAGGTAAAAAGAAATATGATAATTATATAGCAAATGAAGTAAAAGTTTTTACAGAAAATAGAAACTATGGTATATTTGATAATTGTAATTTCATTGCAGATAGCGGGGGATTTCAAGCGAGTATAGGGCGCATTGATGAACATGAAACAGATACTCTTATTGAATTATATCATGAGTTTTTAGAGTATAATCATAATTGTATTGATAAAGCTTTTATTCTAGATCTACCTCCAGGGCCTGGTTGTAAATTATTTAAAAATTTTGATGATATCTATTATGGAAATGAAAGAACATATAATCTTGCCAAAAATCTTCCAGATGAAGCAAGAGAAAAAGTTATTTATATCCATCACTTTCGCACTCCTAAACTATGGGATATATTCACTGAGCTATTAAATTCAGATGGTATGTTTGAAGCATTTACACATTATGGGACGGGAGGTATTGTCGCGAACCAAGGGTCAGATACTGCTATACCTTGTATTATATATGTTCTTCCTTTAATCCCAGTCCTTAAAAAAGCTAAAGAAGCTGGTCGTAAAGAACTTGATTTTCATATATTAGGTGGGGCTAATTTTAGAGATATTTTCTTTTATGAAATTTTTCAAAAAGTTGTTAAAGAAGTTCATGATATTGAATTAAGAATTAGTTATGATTCATCGGGTATATTCAAAGGACTTATGCGCGGAAGAACAATGCATATATTAGATGATTATGATAACATTGTAAAAAAGATAGATGTTAGATCTGTTGCATTAAATAAGAGATTTAGAAATCATTTAAAAGTTGAAGATATTATTCATGAAAAAATTGATGATTTATCAGAAAGATTCAACTTTAAAAAAATAAATCCTTTTAATATTTATAGTCCTATTACAGGAACATTTCCATATGACTTTAGAATTTATGCTGCTATGTTAGTGTTAAGAACTTATGCTGATATTCAATTAATGTTAAAACAAAAAGCAAATGCTTTATATCCAATATATCAATCAGGAGATCTAGAAGAGTTTAATAAACAATGTTCTAAAGTAACTCAAAATGTTAATCAAGGAAAAATAACTAGAAAACAAAAAGCTAAAACTAATTCATTAGTAAATTCAATAAAAATGCTTATTAATTTAGATGAAGATTATTGTAAGTATATTGTTAATAAACATTTAGCCAAAGATGAATTTACAAACTTAAATCATGCAACAAGATTATTAACGGTGCCTACATGGAAAAATTAAAATGTAATTTGTGTGATGGTAAAGGAAAAAGAATTATAGTTACCGGAGATTCAAATAAAGGTTAGTATAGAGAACTTAGAACATGTAAAAAATGTGGTGAAGAAGGTGAGCTTAATTGGATTGAGATGGGGTTGTAGGTAAAGACAATGTTAAAGTTTATACTGAATTCATAACATTTAATAATAAACCATAATGGGGTAAAGATGGAACTAGAACCAGGTGAAGTAGTATGTGATCAATGTAAAGGTACTGGATATCCAAATAATAATGAAATTGATTATAATAATAAATTTTATTATAATCATCTAGATGTTTGTGATAAATGTAATGGTTCTGGTAAACTTGATTGGATAGAAAATATAGTTGGAAAAAAATCTAGAACTTTTAATGGAGATTGGACAATTATTGGTGAACAACTATATGGATCAAATTTAGAAAAAGATATATTTGATCAGACTAGTAAAAATATGGCTAAAGAAATTTTAGAAGGAATTATAAATGGATCTAAGTCTGGAAGTTGGGGAAGTGATATGTGATAAATGTAAAGGTGAAACATTTATTAGATATACTGAACAACGAGGTAATAGTTTTTATCCAATGAAAATAACATGTGATAAATGTAAAGGTAATGGAAAGTTAGATTGGATAGAAAATATAACCGGTATTAAAAAATCTGCTGATCATAAAACTTGGCCAAGTCTTCATGATTATATAATGTCTTGGGAAGTTGATGAAGTTGATAAAGATGATAAACCAAATAAAAAAACATATCAAGATATACAATATAGTATTAATCCAAAATTTAAAAAACAGCTAGAAAGAAAAATAATAAGAAATATGAACAAGGCGAAACGATAATGGAATCTGGATATTATAAATGTAAACATTGTGATAATGGTCGTATTATTATTGATATTAATTTAGTTAGAATTACATACTGTTATATTTGTGGAGGTTCAGGTAAATTAGATTGGATAGAAAATGTTGTAGGACATCATAAAAAATTAAAAGTTGATAAATGGCGTCACTACAAGGTTATATATAATAATAAAATATTAAAATATTACATAGATAATTATTCAGTAGCCAAAGAAGATTTTATTACAGATGTTAAAATTAAAGATATAAATAAAGATTTTAATATATCTTTTTGGATGACTTATACTGGAAGATTAGATAATATCGAAATTAATAAATGGGGGTAATGTTTGATAACAGAAACTTTTTTAAATTCATGTTACAGTGTAGTTATAAACAAGACTATAAAAATTAAAAAGAATAAAGCACTTTATCGAGATATTCTTTCAGTATTAAATTTTCATGAATCCAAGGAACAGCTTGAAATTCCAATGGGAGTAAAGACTAAGTTTGATTGTTTAAAGAAAATTTGCCAAATGAAGTTGGATAACAAGACTACTCAAAATGCTATTGATAGTTTAATGTATAGCAAAAAATTTAATGGACTTCAAGATTTTTTAGAATTTAAAAGAACTGAATTAATTAATGATACTAGTGCCGTAGATATTGTTAAACAGATAAGATTAAAAAAAACTTACAATTCACTATTTGCAAATTATGATGATTTAAGTAAATTTGTAAATCAATTTAGAGATGGTTCATTTGATAGTTTAGATGATTTAGCTTTAGATTACGAAAATGTTATTCAATCAATGTATTTAAATATGATGAATGAGAAGAGAGGTGTTTCAATTGAAGCTTCGGCATCTCTTGACTTAGCTGCAGATAATTATGAACATGTTTTAGAATTAATAGTAAAAAAATATGAAAGAAAAAATACAACTCCAACTGGTTATCCAATATTAGATAATGAGATTTTAAATGGAGGTGGTGAACCATCAAGAATATATGTAATTGCTGGAGCGCCTGGTTCTGGTAAATCAACATTTTTAAATAATATAATTATTAATGCTGCTACTCAAAGTGTTGATTTATTTGAAGAAAAGAAAGAACCGGTTGAATCAAAAGTTGAAGGTATTGAAAATGTTTATATTTATATAACTCTTGAAAATACTATTGAGGAATCTCTATTAAGAACATATCAACCATTATTTAAGAAAGATAAAAATGATGTGTTAAGAGATATATCAAATGGAGTTGATATAAAACAAAAAATTAATGAGAAGTTGAAAGCTTGTAAATCAACAATCATTATGAAATATTTTCCTGCTATGAGTGTTTCATCTCTTGATATAATGGGAGTAGTAGATGATGCAATTGCTGAATATGGTCCAGGAACTATTAGAGGATTATATGTTGATTATTTAGATTTAATGAAATGTGATACTAAATATGATATGTATAGACTTGAATTAGGTCATATTACATTATCAATGAAAACCTTAGCAGTTGAATATAATATTCCAGTATGGCTTCCTACTCAGTTAGGTAGAGGCGCATACAGAGTTCAAAATTCAAATGAACTTAATTTAGATCAAATTTCAGAATCAGTAAAAAAAGTTGAACATGCTGACTTTGTTATTTTGATGACAAGAGATCCAGTTAATGATAATAGAGTATATGGTAAAGTCGGTAAAAATAGAAGTGGAGCAAGCAATATTAGTTTAGAGTTTGATGTTAATTTTGCACACTTTAGATTTAATAGTGTTAGAAAAGTAACTAACACCGCAGCACCAGATGCAATATCAAATCAACAACAAGCTAATAATTTTGAAACAATTCCAATTTCAAATAAACCAATAATAACCCAATCTTCAAATAAGATTCCAAAGAATTTTGGTGGGATGGGTGAAATTTTTTAAGAAACAAACTCACTTTGAGAAGACTTCTCATATAGAACATATATTAAAGTTAACCAGTTAAAAACATTTATTTGTATTTATACACTATAAGGAGGAGTTATTATGAATAAGAGAGTTAATTATATGGAACTTTTAAAAGAATCTGTAGCTGATCGTGGTCATGACACTACAAAATCAGTTGATGTTAAAGGACCATTTTTAGATCCAATTCTTGGTTATGACGGTGGTGGAGAGCTTCCTACATATAAAGATGCTTCATCAATTCTTGAAAGATATTATTTTAATCAAGATGCTGACAAAGGTGTTGCTGTAGCAGAAGACGCTGCAATTCCACAAGTTGGAGATGACAAAGGTGCATTAAAAGATGTTCCAGAAGATGTTGATAAATCTAAAGCAGATGCTAAAAAAGCAACTGAACTAAAAGAAGAAGAAGAAAAAGATGGAAAAGCATTACCAGAAGAAGAAACAGAAGAAGACGATGCTATTGCCGAATCTAAACTTCTTGAGGATGATGTTGAAAATGCAGTCATTGAAAGATTAATTGCTGAAATGGAAGAGGATGTAGATCTTCTTGAAGAAGAAGATATGACAGATGATGACGATAAAGATAAAGATGACGATAAAGAAGAAATTAAAGAAAATTCATCACCTCAAGATCCAGCAGCAAAAAATCACGAACCATCTGGCGACCCTGATAAAGATTCATCAGGCCTTGTAGATGGTGATGATCATAAAGGTGGAGAAGATGTTGTAAAACCTGCTACATTCCCTGCTGGTTCTGACGGAGTTGGTAAAGGTATTAAAGCTGCAATGAAAGAAGGTGAAGACATTGTATCTGGTGATAAAGAACTTCCTAAAGATGAAGTACCAACTAAAGATGAAGAACTAGATGTTGATGAAAAATCTGGTATTAAAACTGAGGGTGGATCACCAATTGGAAATCCAGCTACTGCTGATGAAGATAAACTATACGAAAATCTAGACGAACAATTTGAAATCTTTAAAGAAGCCATAGAAGAAGAAGAAAAAGAAGAAAAAGAAGACGATGATGATAAAGATAAAAAACCAACCTTTGAAAAAGGTAAGGTTCCAGATTTTGGAAAAAAAGACGTCAAGGTTTAAATAATTAATACATGCGGGGGCTCTATATTCCCGCATGTATTTATACCGGAAGAGGAATTTATATGAAAGCAATATTAGTAAAAGTAAAAACACCAAATAAAATGCTTTTCTTAAAAGGTAAATTGATTAGAACTCCTTTTGAGGCAATTATTAATTCTGAGAATGAATTAAATATTTTAAAATCTGCAATGAAATTACAAAATGTAGAATATAAAATTTTAGCTTATACAAAACCTAAAAAACAACCGAAACCTGTTAAACAAAAGAGAAGATCCCCTAAGATTAAAAAAACTGAAAAGATTGAAGCAAAAACAATATTAGAAAAGATATCTAACGAATCTACAGAATAGTATAGGAAAATATATGAAGAAAATTATTAAAATTTTACAAACGAATGTAGAACCTCTGATAATTGAAGATAAAGATGACAGTGAATTAAATGAGTATACTCAAAAACTTTCTAAGCTATTATCAGTAGGACATGTTACTATTTTAGAAACAAGTGGGTCAACTCATATTATTAGACCACATCAAATTGTTTCTATTAGTGTAGTAGAAGAAGGTGTAAGAAAACGAAAATATACTAAAAGAAAAGTGGCACCTAAGGATGAACCTAAGGATGAACCTAAAGAGGATATAATAACAGATGGATAATATACAAATTATTTATATTGTACTAATATTATCTATAACCTTTATATTGTATGCTGGTATAAAAAATATATTTAATAGGAAGCCTGATTTTTATAAAAAAAGACAATCTTATGTTGATAGACATGAACAATATATGAAAGTTCTTGATTATTATATGGAAAAAGCATTTGATATAATTTATAAAGATAGAATATTAGTATATTCAATTTCTGGTACTAAACCCGATGAAAAAGACATAAAGAAAAATTCAATTGATTTTGCAAAATTGACATTGAAATTATTAGGATCAACTCTTACAGAAGAGTTTGTTTATTTATATGGTAATGAAGATACATTTATATTTATTATTATAGAATATTTTAATACTAAAACAGAGCACGATGAAATTAAACAAGCATCAATAGATCAAATAATGGAAGGTTCGCCTAATGAGACTATTTAAATTATATTTTCAAGAAGTAAAAAAACCTACCATGTCCTACGTTCCTAGAACCAGTAAGATTGATAGAGAGGTAGGAAGATTATCAGTTCAAGTTTCAAAAGATAAAAAAGATAATTTACATAGAATGATGACATTCCATAGAAAAAAATATGAACATTATAAACAACAAATCATGGATAAATATAGATCTAAAGTTAAATCTCAAGCAAGGAAATAAATATGGCTGGATTAAAAGATAATTTTGAACTATTAAAGAAAACTATTATCGGTACTAAAACTACTGATATAGATACTAAATTAGATCAAGCGGTTACAGATATAACTAACTTTAAATCACAAAGCGGACGAAATGGATATATTGATTTAGTTAGAAATTTAATATCTAAATCCACTGGTTCGTTTAATATAGATTCTTCATCAAAAGGAGTATTTGGTCAAGGAACAACATCTCCAGCTATGTTTGGTCAACAAAAAAGAATGTTAAGATATAAAACATATGCTGGCACTATTTCAACTATTGATTATTGTTATAGAGCTTTAGATGTTTTAACAGATAATATTTGTTCACCCGATGATATTACAAAAACAACTTTAGAAATTAAACCTAAAAAGTTTTTAGAAGATGAAACCCCAACTGAATCTAAAACAGTTCAGGTTAAAGGTTTAGTTCATAAATTAAAAATAGAAGAACATCTTCCATTAATAGTTCGAAATACTTTATTATATGGAGATTTCTTTTGTGAAATAGCAGCTCCAAAAACTGCTTTAACAAGTTCATCCTATCTATCGGAACAACAACAAATAGTTGAAAATGGGTTTGTAGAAGAAATTAGTATTCCAATTAAGGGAAAAGATAATTGGAATATTAAGATGAACTATGAGTCATACAATGATTCTATTATGTCAGAAGCAGATGAAAAGAATAAAAAAGATGGTAAAAAAAATAGATCTGATATTGTATTATTATTTCATGAACCGTCACGTGTTGTAAAATTACAAAGTGAATTATATCCAGTTTGTTTTGGTTTTTTAATATTTCCAAAAGCAACTGTTGTGCCACATTTATCAATACAAGATCAAGCGGTTAATGATATTTGTAATTCAATATTAAAAAATATATCTAAAAAAGTTCCACAAATTTCTGAATTTAATGATAAAGAATTAAAAGATATTATTTCTTCTATGTTGGCTAGTGGTCAGGATCAATCCAAGGCAACAAGTATTAGATATGTGCCACCTGATAAAATTCAACATTTTATGAGACCATCAACTAAATATGAACCTTATGGTGAATCCATATTTGATGCATGTCAATTTACAGCTAAATGTCTTGTAGCAATGGAAACAGCATTAGCAGTACAACGTTTAGCACGTTCAACAGAGAAAAGAAAGATTGCTGTTGAAATTGGATTACCAAGAGATGCTAGAAAAATGATCGAAAAATTAAAAGAGGAATTAAGAAAAAGAAAGATTACTCTTGATAATTTTGGTACTGTTGATACTATACCTTCTATGATAACAACATTTGAAGATGTTTATATTCCTCAGAAGGATGGAAAACCATTTGTCGATATTAGTACATTCAATGAAGGTAATGTTGATATTAGAAATAAAGTAGAAGAATTAAAATTCTTAAGAGATAGTGTTGTTGCTTCATTAGGAGTACCACCAAGCTTTATTAATATTGAAGAAAACTTATCTAATAAAGCAGCTTTAACAGAAGAGAATATTCTCTTTGCGAGAACGATTGTTAGTCATCAAAAATATATAACGAATCAAATTAATAAACTTGTACAAAAAGTTTATGATATAATTAGCCCAGAAGAAGCTTTATCAATACTTGATAAAGTTTTAATAGCTTTACCAAGCCCTAAATCCCTTCAATATGAAAGAGAAGCTAGATACTTGAGTGAGTTAGCAAATCTTATTGAAACCCTTGAAAGAGTTGGTATCCCAAGAGAATATACCAAAAAGAAATATCTATCTAATATAGATTGGGAAGACTTGAAAAACTATGAGGTTAGTGAAAAAATTGAAACTGAATTAGGAACTACTAAAGAGGACCCAATGGATGCTATGGGCAGTGGTATGGGTGGTATGGGTGGAACCAGTAGTTACTAAGAATTTTTTAAGAACATATTAATAAATAAAACCTTATAGGAGGAAAATACTATGGCTACTAAAGTATGTCCAATATGTGAGAGTCGTTCAGGGTTAAACATTATGAAAGGTGATGTTACTCAATTAATGAGTGCTAAAACAGAAACAGAAGAAGCTAAACCAAAACTTATCAACTGGACTTGTGGATTTTGTGGACACACAGAATCTGACGAAATATGGTTAACAGAAGCAGGTGGATGCCGTAATACTAAAACAGTATGGCCAAAACCATAATAATTTTTAAGAATAAATAGGAGGAATATAACATGGCACTTACACCAAGAATATGTACAAAATGTGGCGGAGCTGCAGGAATGGCTTATATGAAAGGTGTTGTAACACAAAAATTTGTGGCAGCAATTGTTGATGATGAAACTGGACAGGAAGTTACACCAGAACAACCTGAAATTACTCAATGGACTTGTCCGTATTGTGGATATTCAGAACCAGAAGAAATTTATTTTTCACAATCAGGTGGAAATTATAATAGTGGAATTGGATATAAAATGTCACCAGTACCACAGGCCCCTGCTCAATAATCTTGCTAAGTAAGGGGGTTAAACTTTTAATAGAAACTGGTTTACCCCTTTTGATTTGGAGGAAACTAATATGTCATACAAACTATGTCCAGTGTGTACTGGAACAACAAATTATATGACTGGAATTTTAACACAGCCATTTGATCCTGCCACTGAAGATTCACAAATTACTGATTTTGTATGTCCATATTGTGGTTACACAGAAACAGAAACTATTGATGCACCAGCAACTATTGGAGTATATAATAGTGGTATTGGTTGTTTAATGACTCCAGTAAAATTGGAAAATGCATGGGGAATATATAATAGTGGTATTGGATATAAAATGGAACCAGTGTTATATCCATATCCACCTGAACCAGAACCAGAAATAATTGCAATGCAATCATTATCAAATGTATCAAGTAATTTTGATAGTGGCATACAAGTTAATATTTCAATACAATCAAATTCAACTATAACAAGTAATTTTGTTAGTGGGTTAGAAGTTATTATTCCATAAAAGGTATTTTATGAAAAATTATAATATTAATAAAATGTTAGATGAGTGGGGTAGTTCATCTATTGCTTCCCAAAATCCGTTTCCAAATGTAGGAGATCCAGAAGATGTTGAAGATCTTACTACTGATGATGGATCAAAAGTTTCACCAGATTTAGCTACTAATTTTCCAGGCCCATCTGATCCAGAAAATAGACCTGGCCCTGATAAGAAAAAATTAAATATAGAGGAAGCTGATGAACTAGAACCTAAACCATCTAAACCTGATCCACTTGATATGAAAATGAATCCATCTATGATGGGATCTCCACCACCAGGCGGTGCAGCAGGAATGGATCCAAGTATGATGGGAATGGATCCAAGTATGATGGGAATGGGAATGCCAACTGGTCCAGCATCTTCACAAGAAGTTGGTAGAATATACGAACTTAAAAAAATATATTCTAGATTAGTATCAATGCAATCATATTTAGCTGGATCGACTGATGTTAATTTAATTAAATTAAGAAATTATGTTTCTAATACTATAGATTTATTTAGAACATTAATTTCTAATATTGCTTTATATAAAGATAACATGGATGATATTATTGTAACTTTTTATAAGGTAGTTGATAATGTTTATGTTATCTTATCTAAGTATTATAAAGATAATACTACTGGTAATGATATAATGGTTAGAGCCATTGAATAAGGAGTATAAAAATGAGTGTATTGAAAAATGAAGAATTAGAAGAAAAAAGAATTAATCTTACTGCGGGGGATCTACAAAATGTAGTTCAAATTATAGATATAGCAAGTTCTAAAGGTGTTTTTAAAGGAGCGGATTTAGAAACTGTTGGAATTTTATATAATAAAATATCAACTTTTGTTCAACAAATTAATGTTCCTAAAAAAGATGAAAAAGAAACTGAAGAACCAAAATAGAAATTTAAATAATGTCTAATGTTATTTGTGATTATGGTTGTGGACAAGAAGCTACTTACCAATTTAAAAATGGTAAATGGTGTTGTAGTAAAAATGTAATGCAATGTCCAATTAATAGTCAAAAAACATCAAAAGGTTTAAAAAAATATTTTACTAAAAATAAAGATGCTATAGAAAAAAATCGTGAAAATGTTAAAAATTTTTATAAAAATGAAACATTGGAAGAGAAAGAAAAACGAATACAAAAACATATAAAAAGTCATTCTGGAAAAAAATATAAAAAACAAGCATCAATAAAATCAAAAAGAACAATCTCTCAAATTAAAGAAAGATTTCCAATATTTACAATTGATGAAGAAATGAGATATGAACCAGGTAAAAAAAATGAACGTATAATACAAGTACATTGTAAGAATCATTTATGCTCAAATTCAAAAGAAAAAGATGGGTGGTTTACTCCAACAAGTTCCCAAATAGATAATAGAATTGCTTCTTTGGATCGTTATGGTGAAGGTAATGGATATATGTATTGTTCAGAAGAATGTAAACATGAGTGTGATTTATTTGGTAAAAGAGTTAGTCAATTGATGATAACTGAAAATGATTGTAAATATCCATATACAAGAATAGAATATGTTATATGGAGAGAAGAAGTTTTAAATCGTGCAAATAATCTATGTGAATATTGTGGGGAACAAGCGGAAGATGCACATCATTCTCGTCCTCAAAAATTAGAACCTGGTTTAGCACTTGACCCAGATTTTGGAATAGCATGTTGCAAAAGGTGTCATCATAAATATGGACATACTAATCGAGAATGCACATATGGTTATATTGCTAATAAATAAAAATAAGGAGTTTAAATAATGAGTTCATTTATATTAGAAAGTGCAATCTTACAGGAAGCTAAAATAGTTAAAAAAACTTCTGGTAAAGCAATCTTTCGATGTACAGTTCAAACTGCTGACGATATTAATAGCAACAAAAGAATGTATCCAATGGATGTTCTTGATGAAGGCATGCAGAATTGTTCTTCAAGAATGAGGTCAAGAGCTTTTTTATCTGAACTTGATCATCCAATTCCAATGGGTGGTCAATTTGACCAAATTAGACAGACAACAGTTCAATTGAAAGAAGTATCTCATATTATAAGAGATTATGACTGGAAAGGAAATCATTTAGTTGCCGAAATGGAAACAACATCTACTCCAAATGGTGCTATACTTCATGGACTTTTAGAAGATAAATCTGGAATCGGTTTTAGCATGCGCGGGTTGGCAGAATTACAGCGCCTAAATGAATATAACCTTGTAAAAGGTCCGTTGACTATCATTGCATTTGATGCCGTATCTCAACCATCACATAAAGCAGCTGTTGTTAACTTTAATGAGATGAGATTTGAATCAAAAATGTTAACTGAACAAGCTGGAATGGTGTGTGTTGATGGTAAATGTTTCCTCCCTGATTACTTTGATAAACTAGTTGAATCAAAGATAGTTACATTTTTTGATACTTGGGTATAATTATGAAAAAAGAAACTTTAACAGATAGATATCTAAATTACTTTGATAAACTAGTTGAATCAAGAATGAATTAGTTTCACCACTCTTACGAGCAATGAACAAGATGGGGGAAAAATTAAAACCATTTAGATTTTTTGCGGATAAAAGGTATAAAAGGTATTGGAAAAACAGTAATCGGCGCTGGTAAAGAGTAGTAAAAAAAACTACTTCAAGTGTTGGTAAAATAGCTAAAACTGGAGGTAGTAAAATTGGTGGTGTTTGGAGAGGAATAAAGAGTGTTAATAAAGCAATCAAAGCACCAGAGGAAAAAACTATTTAACAATACAGGAAAATAATGAATATTAATGAATGCGTAGAAATGAAAAGAATTAAAAAACATGACATGATACCAACTGTTATAGATCATATTTTTACAATATGTAAAGAAGATAAAAATTTTAAAATAAGTAGTGATATTGAAAAAATTGATAAAAAATTAACAGTAATAAATAAAAAAATAACTAAACAAAAATCTTTAGTAGAACAATCTGAAAATCTTAAAACTAATCTTTTAGATAAAATAAAAAGAATTGATGATGAAAGTTTTAAGATTAAATATAAAGTATTAGAAACTTTAGGAAGCGAACTATGAATATTATAGAAACTAAGATTCCAGATATAGATGTAAAAGATATTGATCAATCAAAAGTAAATCTAGCTGAAAAAATAATACATAATATCAATCCTTTGTTTGATGATTTACAACAAGTTAAAATTGATGAATTTAATCTTAATACCAATAAATTTAATCAATTAAAAACAAAAGTGATATCTAATAAAAATGAAATCGAAAATCTATTTGAACATTACAAAAGAAAACAAAAAGTTAAGAAATTGTTGGAAAGAATAGACAAGTTAGTTTCTTTAGGAATTGTTAATGAAGGACAATCGAAACAAGAAACCATAGTTTTATTAAAAATTATAGACAAACTAGATATCAATAAGTTAAATTTTCATTTAAAAGAAACTATGAATACTATTTCAAAACGATTTCCTACCAATTAGATAAAAAAGTATCAACTCTCAGTTTGTTTCTCAAACACGTTAAGAAACAAACTGAGAGTTTTTTTCCGTTGGGTTTTAATCTAACTAGTATATTTATATAGAACATATTTAAAATTCCAAAAGGATAATTATGTTAAATTAAAATATCTACCATAGGAGGTACTATTATGAAAGAACTTCTTCAAGAAGTGTACGCAACAACTAAAAAAATTTCTGGTGTTGATCCATCTAAACCTGGAAATATGAAACAAGTTTTAGTTGACGATGTCGCTTTCAATACTTATGTTACAGGTCTAGCAGAATCTATTGAAAACAAAAAAGACAGAGAACAATTTACAATGTTAGCAGAAAACACAAGAGTTAACTTGCTTGAAAATTCAATGTTTCAGATCAATCCTTACGAAACTTTGACTCTTCCAATTCTTAGAGTTTTCTATCCAAAACTTATTGCTAAAGAACTTATTACTGTTTCACCAATGGATAAACCAGAAACTATTAAAGCATTTTTGAAAGCTACTTTCAGTCCTTCTAATAATTCTACTAAATTTCCTTCTCCTGTAACAGGTCAAGATATTTCAAGTGGTCCAGTTGTTGGAACTCCAGTAGCAGCTAGTTTACCAGTTCCTTCTGATGGGTATGATGTATTAGGTGTTGTTGCTGGCGTTACTCCTACTGAAGCTCATCTTGAAAGAGACTTTGAAATTACAGCTGTTTCTGATGATGGTACTGCTTGGGTAGAAGTATCAATTGTTCCTGCTGTTGAAGGTCATTTTTCTTCAAGCGTTACAATAAACTCAACTAGTGATGTTATCTCTGGTAAAGTTGATTATCTCAACGGTACTGTTGATGTTTCTGCTACTGTTGGTACTGTTAAATATATTAAATACAAAGTTACTTTCTCATTAGAAGAAAATAAAATTAATCCATCTGTTCAATTAAGTGTAGACAAAGTTCGTCTATATGCAAAAGACAGACAGATCAGTGCTAACTGGACTATTAACATGGAACAAGACATGAGAGCTCTTTTTGATCTTTCTATGCAAGCTGAAATTGTTAATGTTCTTGGTCAACAAATTGCTCTAGATATTGATAGAGAAATTGTTAATGCACTTATTACTGCTAATGCAAGATTAAATACTGGTGATCATACTGGTACGTTCGCAAGAACAGCTCCATCTGGATATACTTGGGGTGACAAATATTGGCATGAAAATATTATTCCTGTGCTTAATAAACTTTCTGCTCAGGTTTATACAGACACCAATATGGAAGCGGCAAACGTTATTGCAGCTAACCCTCTTGATGTAGCTATTCTTGAAGATCTTCAAGGTTTTAACTATACTGGTACTTCTTCAGTTGATGGCGACATGGGTTACAGATCAGCAACAGTTGCTGGTGGAAAATGGAAAGTTCTTACTTCAGCAGTTATTCCTCAAGGAACTATGCTAATGGTTTACAAACCAGTTGAAGAACTTAAATCAGTATATATTTATGCACCTTATGTTCCTGCTGTTTTACATCCTTATCCTTTAGGAGCTACACCAAGCTTAACGATCTTAAGTCGTTATGCGACTGCTCTTATTAGAAGTAATGGAATATGTGCTTGTACTATTACTGCATAAGATAAATTTATACAAAAAAAATGAACTACATAATGTAAAAATTATGTAGTTCATTATTCCGTTATTAAATATTTTTTAAATTAAATTTTAAACTTCCACAATCCCATATAACTTGATAACCTTCAGAAATACGTAAAACTCTTTCTGAAATATTTTTAGGTTCATCTGGTCTTTTTCTTAAACCAAACCTATGTAATCTTTTTCCATCTTTAATGTACCAATAATTAATATCAGTATTACCATTTAAATCAAAACCTAATTGATAATATAAATTTCCAGTCGACCATCTTCGATCAGCATAACTGAATATTTCTTTCCATTCATAATTACGTTTAAAATGAGCTAATAACTTTCCAGCGATCCCTGGAATATGATAATTAGAATTACTACAAAATCTATTTAACTCCCATATACCTTTCTTTGGTTTAGAACCTTTAGCTTTATTACCCTTACTAAAGGTCATAGCTGAAACTAATTCATCTTTATAAAAACCCCCAAGTTTAATTGTAGAGTTATCTTTTCCTTGTATGTGATATTTCTCTAAAAATTCATTTTTAATTTTAGGTTCAATTTCTTTTACTTCACATTTTCTAGCATGAATACGTTTACTATTACGAACTCCTAAAATTTGCTTTAATCTAGATTTAACAATATCTTGTTTAAATATCCACTCATCTTCAAAAATATGTATAAGTTGAATACCTTGTTTTTCGCATTCAATCGTTTTGTTCAAATGATATTTAACTGAATTAAAATTTTTATGCTGTTCAGAATGATAATATAAACCATTATATTCAATAGCTATTTTCATATTTGGAAAATATATATCAAGTTCTTTGGGACATATGATAGTTCTTTTATTATTTAAAATTTCTTCATTTGGTAATATACTGTATAAAAAATCTTGTATTTCTTCTTCAGCTCTTGATTTTCCATTATTTCTTGGGAAACACTTTTCGCATCTATACCCTTGTTGTATTGAGTTCCACTGTTTGTTTAATATAGTTCCACATCTTCTACATTTATAATTATGAAAAATATGAGCTCCTTTATATTTAAAATCCATTAGATCAAAATTAAAATAATCTAAAAGAATAGGTAAATCATTTTTAATAAACTGTTCTAAAAAATTATTACTTTTTTGCTGGTTTATTAAATTAGCTTTTTCAATACCATGAATTTTAATATAATTTTTTCCTTTTAATTGTGAAAGTTTACCTTTTAATGATACAGAAACTTTTTTAGATATTTCCTTATTTTTCATTGGATTTAAATCCCCAATGAAATGTTTTTTACCCTCCTTGGTTTTCATAATATTACTATTACCATATTTTAATTTAGTAGTATCTCTTGTTTTTTTTGATAATTCTTTGCTAGCAAATCCTGCTCCACCATATCTCTCTTCGCATGTTTTTGTTTTCTGTTCAGCAACTCCTGGGATATAGGCTGCATTAGTAATATTATTACCATATCTTTCTTTAAGAGTAATTTTTCTTGATTTATTACCTGATCCATTTGATCTACCATCTGGATCAGGTTTTCCAACATTTTTACAATGGTTACAAAAAATATATCCTGGAGAAGTAATTGGAACTTTAATATATTCTCCTGGGCAATCATTATCATTATAATAATAACATTTAACAAGTTTAGTTTTAGTTTTTAAAGCTTTACCTCTAGTAACTCTTGCTTGATGTTGTGAATTGGTCATTGTAACATGATTAGGAAAATCCATTTTAACATCATCTAAACATTTGCCATGTTTCTTTAAATGTTTTCCATCTAAAATCTTTTTATTTTTTCCATTCAATTCATCACAATATGGACATGTAATAAATTCAATATCACCAATTAATTGTTTTCCTTTTCTAAAATTTTGCATATATCTTCCTTTAGTTTATAATATGTTCCAATTTTTTAATTTATCAACCAAATGTACCAGCAAAAAAAATACTCTCCTAAATTAATAGAAGAGTATTTTAAATATAATTTAAAGATTATATACTAGTATTATTATCAAGTTTTCTTTTTTTATCAACTTCTTCAAATTGTTTAATATAATGTTGTGCCTCTGATCTAATACAACCACTTACAAGAGGTCTAACCTTCGTATATTCACTTATAGGACTCCTTAACCCCTTAATATCAATTGCTTTAAACACCGCCCAAGAGTACTGATCATCTCCACCATATTTAATTGCCCTGTATTTTTTAGCTGCAGCCATTATTCTACATCCTTTATATTTTTAATATCAATTGGTTTACTATTAGTTAACTGAATAAATTGTTTCTTAAATTGATCTAAACCAAGAGTATTAACTTGATGATTAACAAAGGATTCTATCTCAGATTTAGCTTCCATTGTAGTTTTATCCATGGCTTCATTATATGAACTTTGAATAAATGGAAGATTTTGTCTTACTTCCATAACCAACATATGAAGCATGCTGGCAAGTTCTTTTTTTTCAGATACTTTTAAAGCACCTTTCTTATGAAGCAATTCATCTGATGCATTTTTTAAATCTTGAACTATCTTGGTTATATTTAAGACTTCATCTTTAAATTCTTTTTCAAACATTTCTCTTTGAGACTCACCAGGGCAATCTTCCATTTTATGATCCATGACTCTTCTAATAGTACATGGGACACCAGTTGTATTCATAGTAACTATTGCCTCAGCAAATTGAGAATAAGACATTTCTATATCAATAATAGTTGCTCTTGGATAATACCAATATCTATTTAATCCTCTATTTTCTTGACAAGCATTAACACGCATATGAATAGTATTTTGATGTTTAATAGAACTACCAAACAAATGTTTATTCATATTAGATTGAGTTCTTGAAAAAGATAACAATCCAAAACTTTCATGATCTACGGTTATATCATCTTTCATAAAACTCCTTCTTGTGCTAATTTATCAGCAATAGTATTTTGAGCTCTTGGAACCCAAGTTAATGTTATATTTTTAAAACTAGACAAGTAAACAAATAACTTAGTAGCATGAATATAATATGGTTTAATGTTTGCTGCTTTACATTTCCAATTACCTTTAACTTGTTCAATAACAAGCTTAGAATCACCAAAGATTTTAATATTCTCAATCTCAGGATGATGAACAAGATGTTTAAATAATTCAATTAAACCCATATACTCAGAGACATTATTAGTCCTATCTTCACTTGCTTTTCTTGATTCATGATTCACAATATTATCTTGGTCATCCAGAATCGCCCAACCACATTGAGCAGGTCCTGGATTTCCTTTAGAGGATCCATCAAAGTATCCTTTATAATTCACAACACGCTCCTTCTGGAAAGTCAATATCTTCCACCAACCATGTTACATAATTATAAACATGATCTGGATAGATATGGCATCTATAATTACCTTTCGCCAAAACATCTTCCAACCATCTAATTCCTATTTCTAATCTAGGTATTGCAAAGTTTGCAACATCATCTTTATGAATAGCAAAGAATATATCACAGCGACCACCAGTACCTTTTTCTTCAAAACCATCTCGATTAGTATCTGGTTTAGTTTTAATAGTTTCCAAATACTGAATTCTGGTGTTCATTTGATTTTTAATGTCTTTTTCAAATTTTTTAATTTCAAATTTTTTAATAAAAGGTCCTGGCCATATACATACCTGATGAAAATCTTTATTTAACTTTACACTTTTATACATAATATAAATCTCCTTTTTAACGTGCGCTATAGGGGGGTCTCCCATTCCCACGTTATTCATCATGGTTTTTCCATGTTTGGTTTAAATCTTAAAAATGCTATTTCATTAATACAAACCCAAACTCTTCCATTTTCTGAAATTTGGATTCCTAAATCTCCTTTAATCATTCTTTCTTTTGGAAGATTTTCTATTGAGATTATTCCTTGTGAATGAGTTTCAGGATACTCTTTAAACTTACTCATATTCTGGTCTATTAGGTTGTTCATCTATTTTCTCCCAAGGAAAACAGCACCATTGTGTAGTTTCCTCAACATAAAAATCAGGTTTAATAACTGACCTTGGTTTGTAATATAAAGTAGCAATAGTAAAATAAACACCAAAAGAATTTTTTATATCCTGTAATGTTTTACCTGTATCAGCAACATCATCAACTAAAAGAACTTTCTCCCACTCTCTACTTGGTAGATTTTTAAAATCAAACTTATCAAGTAAAGTTAAACCAAGATGATGTGCAAGATGAACAGCTATTGGCAACCCACCTCTTGGCGGTCCATAAACATATTTGACTTTAGTATAAAGCTTGCTAAACTCAATTTGCTCAACCAAGTTATCCATCATATGATCATACATTTGATAAGTAACAATTGTTTTTTCCACTTTTGCCCCCTATCTAATTTTTCTGGTTGTATTAAGTCTTGTCATTTTATAAATAGTTGGGATATCAAGATCTTTATTAAAATTAGATCTGTATCTAAAACTAGCAGCTTTCTTTTCTTTAGTTACTAAATTTATAGCAGTAGTAGTTAATTTCAACATTACTTTTTGAATTACTTTATTATCTTTACCTAAATAATTTGCTATTTCTTTTGCAGTCAAACTTAGATCTTTTTGATTAAGAATCCATAATATTTCTTCACCAAGATTTTTATATAATCTTTTTGGAGGTGTAACAACAACACCAGTGTTTGTTTGCACCATTCCACGTCTGAATAATTTAGTTTCTAACTGTTGTATTTCTTTTGATTTTTCCATTTATATTCTCTCCTTCATTCTTGAATCCCAGTGAATAAAGGTTGCATGTTTTTCTATATCATGTTGATATCTAAAGTCATTATCAATAACCATATCAACATGAATTGCCTCACACATTAATCCTTTTGATTTCCACCAAACTTTTTCATCACACCACCAATTATCATTCTCATCTTGTTCCATTGGTATCTCAATAGCTTTAAGAAAATCAACAACAGAATAAATATTATTATAATGAATATCTTTTTCATAATCATTCATGATCAATTCATTATATATTTGCTCTTTTGGTGGTCCAGAAAATATTACAACATCAATACCTGATCTCATAAACATTTTCATCATGGGTTTAAATACTTCTGGACTAGTATCAATAGTCCCATGTACATCAAACGCAATTCTCATAATTACCTCGCTATCAATTCACCCCTTGGAATATTAAAAGGATTGTTTCGTTTATAATGTGTATTTTCATACATAGTCAAACACTTAGGTATTTGACCACCACGACTTACAATTTCAGGAAATTTTCCTTTTGAATATTCTTCAAGTATCAAATCCAATTCTTCATAAGATTCAACATCACCAAATTGATCTAAATCAGATTCAGTAATGCCCAAACCATCTGTCGGTACTGCTTCAATAACAGATCCAATAATTGCTCTTTTTTCTGATCCTTTTTTACTAAAGTTATAATAAGATTTCAAAACTCCATATACTTCAGTTTTCCAAAGATTTTGAATCATTCCATAATCTCCAACATCACCATGAATAGTCCAAAATCCAAGCATATATTCAGATAGATTATCAGTAGATAAAACAATTCCTTTGTAATAATGAGCAAGTTGATACAACTGAATCATTCTAATTCGTGCTTTAACATTTCCTTTTCTGATTTTATCAGTCATAGTATCTTTACCTTCAAACTCAAATTCTAGGTTATTAAGTAAATTATTATAAGCTGGAGTTAAATCCATTGATTTAAAATCATTACAAGTTAATTTACCAATATCAGAGGCTAAAGCTATCTCACTATCTGAATTACTTTCAATTGGTAATGATCGACCAATTACATTCATATCAACATTATGTAATATTTTCATTTCATCACAAACATCTTTAGCAGCTAATGCAACCAAAGCACTATCTGCTCCACCGGATACTCCAAGAATTAAACTTTTAATCCCAGGATATTGCTCCAAATAGTCAACCGTATTTAAGACAATTTTTTCTTTGATACGATTAAACTCATGACTTCTTGTTTTCATTTTTTTGATTCCCATTTAAGTTTTAATTTTTCAATATCAACAACATCTTCATTTACAGAAAGAAGAACTCCATTTTTATCTTGACCAGTTACTTTTAAACTTTTATCTCCTTCTCTCATAATACAAATAGCTGCAGCAGTCATAGTCATAAGTTCATTACTATGTTGGCCTGCATTATTTATATATATTTTTGGTGAAGTATTTGGATTTTGATGAAATAATTGTAAAATCATATTTTTCAAATCTTCTTGATTCATTTTATAAATCTCCTTATACGTTAAATATTCCTTTAATATATTTTTCAAATCCAACATCCATACACATACCTTTACCTTTTGAGTCGGATATTTTAGCCACAGGTCGACTATTACACTCAGTCATTTTCATAACTATTTGTAAAGGATCAACCCCACAATCATTAGTAAGATTAGTTCCGATTCCAAAAGAAGTTTTAATATTCAAATTAAAAGCTTTAAACAAATCAACTATAATTGGAAAAGTTAATCCATCACTAAATACCGCTATTTTAGTTTTAGGATCAATACCTAAATCTATATAGTGTTCAATTAATCTGTCACACCATACATATGGATCACCTGAGTCATGTCTTGCTCCATCAAACAACTTTGCAAAATATAAATCAAAGTCTCTAAGAAAAGCATTAAAACCAACAGTATCAGATAATGCAATGCCAAGATCTCCACGATATACATCAGCCCATGCTTGAAATGCTGCTTTTTGGGAATCTTCAACACGACCTAATTGTTGATGTGCACAAACATACTCATGTGCCATAGTACCAACTGGAGTTAGACCAAGTTTCATTGCAAAATGAATATTAGATGTTCCTTTAATATATTTTGAATGACATGCATTTCTTAATATTTCTAAATGATGATCATATGAAAATCTTCTTCTGGTTCCAAGATCAACAATTCTTAAATCAGAATCCTTATGAATACGATTATCGAGATATTTTATTTTTTCTTTGAATTTCATTTGACCATCAATCAATGCTGCAGCAGTTGTATCATGATACTTATGATATGTTTCACTAACAATTGCAAGTATTGGAACCTCAAAAAGAATAGTTGAAATCCAAGGACCTTCAATTATAATGCTAAGATTATCATTTTCTTCATTAAATCTAACATAAAATTCATTAAGTTGAAAGGTTCTAAGAAACTCAATAAAGTTTGGTTTAAAGAATCTAATGCTGGTAAGATATTCCAATTCTTCTTTTGTAAATTTAAGTTTACATAATTCATGAATAGCTTCAGTTAAATCAACAATAAATCTAAATTTATTATTATCTAGATTTTCCAAGATATTACCATTTCTGCATTTAAAATCATATCGAACATTTACAGAAGTATACTTCTCAAATACGACCTGCATCATTGTTAATTTATACAGGTCGGTATCACATAATGATTTAATCATTATCCATTCCCTCCATGTTAGGGTTCTCTACTTTATGGTACCAATCACAGCCATCATCAAAATCTTCAGGTCCATTAACATTTTCATCTTGGACCCTTTCCCAATCTTCTTCTGTATACATAATTTTTCCTTATAATTTAAAGTCAGGACAACTAGAATCCAATTCTTTTAATTTAGCTATTGTTTCATTAAATTTATTTTTTATAAAACTTAAATTAGAATTAACGTATTCAGCTAAATTATTACCACAACTATAATTATTACATATATTATGATAAGATTTATATAATGATCTAACTTTTCTTTTTAATAACATTATCTTAATTTTATGCATTTAATTTTTTTCCTTCTATCTCATTCCTATACTATAAAGTTTATTATCAGTAAAGAACCTTGTTGATACTCCTCGTTTACAAAGAGTCATACCAGAACTTAATTCTTTATCTTTAATTATTTTAACTTGTTTTATTGATGGATCATTTCTAAATATCTCCATTTGATCATCATAAATTAAAATAACTACTCCATTGTCAAGTGTTACAAAGTTAACTTCAGAATAACCAATTGTATTTATTAACCTTGCTTTATAATTAATACCATCAACTCCAATTAAAACTAATAGTTTATATTCTAAAGTCTTTTGATTAAATATTGAAAATACTGCAACATTATTTTCATACTTTGCATCTAATACCTTACAACCATCCAGCTCAAAAACTCTTCTCATCTTAACACTACTTTGTTTTGGTATTGGAATAAAATAATGCATACTCCCAAGTATGTTCTGAACAATTATATTCTTGAATAACTGAGATGAATTTTCAGATATAGTCCATACAGTTTTTGTTATCAGAAGAGAACTACTATTAAGATGATGATCCATAAACCGTGTTTCTATAAGGTCTCCTTTAAGTTTAAGATATATAGTATTATCAACAACCATTATATCATCAGCAGCCATTGGAGATCCAACTGTAACATGCCTAACTCTAGTTAATGGTTTAATAACAACTTTTCCATCTTCTAACTTTACAAATATTGGAGTTAAAGTATTTGGTGTATGAACTAAATGGACTCCGCTACCAACTCTATATTTATCAGAACCAATATAAATAGATTTTTTAGTTCTAGTTATTGAAACATTAGCTGAAGTATGATGATCTATAATAACATCATCATATACAATTGGTTGTATCTCTTCAATATGAAAATTATCAGTTGAAGTAACAATGATATATTTGACTATTGCATTTACTTCTCCAAGTACTGATGGAGGTACTTCTCTTTTTCCTTTCTCAAATAAATTGATAAACCAATCCATATAATTTGTAGGGATTCTACTAAAGTCCCTAACAGATTTTGGTACCCTTGTATTTTTGTTGAACACAGAAATATTTGCTCTCATTCTTTTTTCCATGTCATGTCTTTTAAAGTCTTGATGTTTACCTTTAAAAGGATGAATACCAATAAATAATTGACATGCAATAATGGCGAATGAATACCAATCAGTTAATTTATTAAATTTCTTAGCTGTCCAATCTCTTATGGATGGCATTATAACTGTAGCTGGAAATGATTTAGTCTGATAAGAATTAACATCAATGAAATGACATTTTTTTAAATCCTTTTCTTCAACCAGATAATTCAATTCATTCCCATCAACCTGAATACATCCAGCAGAATGAACATCATGTATTGTATCCTGCATACGAGACACTAAAGCAACAATGGTATCATTTGAAACGTTATTCTTATTGATAAATGAGTTTGTAAACAATTGGCATAACTCTATAACTCTTTCAACTGAATCCATTGTAAAACCAACTCTAATGCCTTTATTGTTGATAATTATATCTTTAGGGATTAATACATTTGAATTTTTAATTTCTTGAAGCTCGAAGATTTTTGCATCAGGAATCATCTCAGAAGGATTATGATAGACCTTATATATAATATTGTTACTCTTATATATCTTAGCTTCTCCACCTGATGCTACAAAATTGCTGTTTCCAAGATTAACATCACCTTTTCCTTGGACTGTATATTTCATTACCACTCCTCATGAAAACAACCTATTGAAAGGTCGTCGTCGTTTATATAACCTTCCTTTAAATAGTTTTTCATAACCTTCTTTACCCGCTTCTTTAAAAACACACCACTGAAATTTTTAAAGTTTGTCATTGCATCAGCGACTTCCATAAAATCAAGTTTTGTTTTTTCTGGAGTATTTATATCAGGCATAATAAGATCAGACCCAAGTCGTTTATATTCTTTTATTGTTCTGAGCAAATCTATATAATTTCTTTGATACATAACTTGTGGGTTATACATAAAAGATTCAATTCCATCACTCGCCACTATTAAATTTTTAACATCACCTTCATGGATTTCAAAGTAATGTGGTCTCAATGCATCATTATGGACAATCTCATGGTTCCTGGTTTTTATAACTTGTATAACATGGGCATCCATATATTCTTGAAAACCACTAACATGATACCTCAAGTAACCAGGAGCATTTGGTTTATAGCTTACATGACAATGATCTATAAAACCATCTCCAGCAGTCCAATAAATCACACCATCACCAAACATATAAATTTTATAAATGCCGGATATCTTAACAGCAATGATTAATGTCGCATCAAGACAATCCATTTTAGTATAAAACTTTTCTTTGACTTTAGCTGCATTTGAAATAATACTTGTAGCTATATATGATTCAGTCGAAGTGTTCATTCTGCTTTGATGTTGTTTTATAAATCTTAATGCAGTATGGCATAAAATCCTTGCGCCAATGTCACTGTCATCAGCACCACTGCACCCGTCAGCAATAATAATGTATGGGAAAGGATCAGTTCCAGATAAAATGTAATCTTGACATATTTCATGGGAGTGTCCTATCTTTAAAAAAGTGTCAATCTTCATTGGGTTCCTTACCTTTCTTTCCAAGATCAATATTAAAGGTTACAGAAGATGCTGAATCAGTTGGATCATCGCCTTCATTTAAATGCCAGAGTAGTGCCTTACCTGCAGTTGTTATCTTTTGATTCTCTGTAGCAAGTCCTTGTTTAACAAGATCATAACCACAACCAGGATATGCAAACATACCTGGAAATTCTCCAGTCTTTTCTTTTTCTATACAACCTTTAAGCATTGTGATTTGATCTTTTTGTTTTATAATGTCTGTCATTTTGCCTCCGGAAAAATGAGGAGTCCCAATACTACGAGACTCCTCATTTATTTAAATTAGAACGTTAAGTTTTGACTCGGACCACCAGTGCCCAAATGCTGACTCTGTGCAGAGATGGACTGACTAACAAATCCGCCAACTTTTGCAGCTTGTTCAGGAGTCATAGAACCAGCATTTATATACTGATCAAGACCAAGACTGTCAGTAACCTTATTCAGATACTTATCAATTTCAGCACTGTAAGGATTTTGAGGATCATTGAAACCAATGATGATAATCTTCACTGATTCAAGGATTTCCTTCATCCGAATATCTTCCAGTTTATCAAGAATGGTTTGAGGTCCTACTGAGGAACTGTTATCCATACCATCTGTTAGGATGAATATAATTGCATTGGATCCAACATCAACCTGGTCAAGTAATTCACCATGTCTTCCAACAGCAGCAACAGCATCAAAGATTGCATCATACAAACATGTAGACCCACCGATACCAGGAGACTCTTTAAATGAATCTTCATCAATATCTTTAACAGGTTTAAAACCATGAATTTCTTCAACGTTGGAACCAAATGCAGTAGTTCTCAACATGATTTTATCACCCCTTGGATTAAGCTTACATCCTTTAACAACCACATTTCTTACCTCACACAATTCTTTCCTACATGAGTTAGTTGAAGGACTTACATCTTCAGCCATGACCACATCTGTATATTCATCTTCCTCAACCTTTTCAACATCAACAGTTGAAAATCCAAATGCGGTATTTTCCGGTATTTCAATTTTAATAGGTTCGCTCATGTTATCTCCTTATGCAAGAAATTTGTCAGAAGTTGTAATGTTGCCGCCAGCCGCTTTAAAGTCATCAAAGAAAGAATCACCCAGATGTTCAAATGTAGCAACATCAGACATGGTGTCTTCAAGGATATAAAGTTTCTGAATGAATACCGGATCAGAAAAATTCGCCATAATATCACGAACCGTATTAGCAACACAATGACTACGCGCCTGACCTGCAATTGCAATGATATCAGCATTTTCCAAAGGTTCAATAATACCCTTCTGATTCAAATGCGTTGTGGGATCCTCAGGAACTTCAACCTCAGCTTTAACCGCTGAATAATGTTCCGTTTTGAAATTGGATCCTTTGGTAATGGGATTATACATTCTATATGTTGCTTTTTCCCAGTCAAGGATTGCTTTCATAATTTCTGGATTAACGTTCCATCCAGGAGTGCCAATCAAGCAATGGTATGGCCAAATAACCAGTGGATACCTTTTTCCATCTTCCAGAGATTTTGTATATGTCAAACACCAGTCCAACATATTTGGATCAGCGGGAACAATGTTTCCGCTCTTAACATCATTATAGGTAATGAGATCAAATGGATTAACTGCTGACCCATCTGCTTTTCTCCAGAACATTGGATGGAAAATCTGATACTGGCGATGACTATCAAAAGTAACATAAATTTTATCTATCACTTTACCAAGTCTATCCATCATGGCTGCTGTTCTAATACAATCTTCAACAGCTCCACTTACAAACAAAGAACCATTTGGATTACAAAAATCTTCTTGGGGATCAATGATCAATAATCTAACGTCTGTCATTTTAATTTCCTTTCTTTTCAATTAACTTCATTAACTTCTCTCTGTGTGTGTCTGAGTTTAAATTTAAAATCATATCTTCAAATCCACCTCCGCCACATGGCTGACTCACAATCTTAAAGTCTGTTAAGACATAAAATATAAATGATTGTAAATCAACATTTTTACCGCAATAACTACCAGCATATAACACACCTTCTTTCTTCAAAGTTTGAAGAGCATCATAAGCTTTAACTTCCGCCTCTTCTTTAATATGATCTATACGCTCACCATGATATACAGCATAATCAGTTAAGAAAATATGAAAGTGTTCCTCCTGTTCTTTACACCACTTAAAGGTTACCCAGTCAGGGATGTAAAGAACTTTAGCATAAGTGTTACCCATCCAACCTCCTTAACATGATCCAAATTTATGAGAATAAAATCTATCATTATATTTATCATATTCAATTCCAAGAATTTCTAATTTTTGTTTATCTTTATCAGAAACTAAATTTGGTTCAATATCAAAATACATAACATCATGTTCACAATTAGTTGGATATTCAGGAGTTTCATATCTCCTTAAAATAATTAACGCTTTAATTAAGGCATCCATTAGAACCCTCCTTATAAAATTTACATTTCTTCAATTTTTTATTATCAGGTTCTTTAAAAATCTTTCCCCAATAAGGTTCAGTCATAATTGCTGGATTGTTAGTTCCGGGTCTATAACAATGGAATGGATATTTGTGAGAATCATCATATAAACTACGATGCTCACATTTATTACATTCCATTTTACATGTTATATTATATGAATTACACATTTAAACCACCCATAAGATCATCAATCCCAACTATTTTTATCCCTTTCTTTTTAGCTGATTTCGTTTTGTTAGATTCCTTAGATGGATCTGCAACAACCAACATCTGAGTCTCATTATTAACTTTATCCATGATATCATAACCACCAGTCTTTCTTAATAGTTCATAATAAACAGATTTCTTCTCAGGAAAACGACCAGTGAAACATACCTTCAAAAGATTATCATCCTCAGGTTCTTTCTCTGCCATTCTGGTTGGAAGTAGCTGACCAAGATCATGTAAGTATTGATAATTATCATATATACCCTTAATAATAGCTAACCCTCTTTCTTCACCTATGTTAGGAAGATTAGTCAACTCTGTTATATTCAATTCTGATAATTGTAGAAGATTTCTTTCATCTAAAAGATCTTTACTGAGGGATCGACCAATACCAGGAATATTAAGAGCTGCAAGAAGTTGCCATTCATAAACGCCAGCATTCAAAACTTTACCAATTTCATAATAAAGGTTATGAGCTGATGTTGATCCAAATCTTTCAAGCTTCATTAAATCCTCAACAGAAACTTTAAAGATATCAACCAGATTCTCAACACCCAAGGTATCCATCATTTTTTGAATGGTTGGTTTACCAAGTCGATCAATACCTATTCTGATAACCGCATCAGACAACTTATTTAAAAGTTTTCCTTCACACTCGTCATTTGAACATATCAACTGAGGGTCTATATATGTTAACTCAGACCCACATACAGGACATGGAGGTATCTTAATCGGGGTTCTATTGTCACCTGGTTTAGAATCAGATATATAAGGAATCACATCTCCAGCTCTTTCAACTTTTACCATATCACCAATATGAAGATCTCTATCCAAGATATTTTTCCAGTTATGTAGAGAAGGACTCACAATGGATGATCCACTTATTTCAACCGGATCAATCTTTCCAACAGGAGTTATATCATGCTTTCCAGGACTGAACTCAACTTCTCTCAGTATAGACCATTCAAATAAATTCTCAAATTTAAATGCAATTGCTGATTTAGAATGATGCCTTGTTTCTCCAAGGGATTTAGCATAATCAACATCTAAAACTCTAACTACAATTCCGTCTGTTGGAAAATTCATTTTCTTGGTAGCGACTACAAATCCCTCCCAACCAGATTCACCAATTGATTCAATTGCATCAAGAGAGATATCTTCATAGGTATATTCAAAATCAACAAATGTAAGAATTTTAACTGGTTCTAAATCATCACGGCTTAAAATGCCCCCAACTGCATTTCTTTCATTCTTATAATTTTCACCACTTTTTCTGGTAATAACATCTTTAATTTGTTCAAATTTTGATTTAGTAAAAAGGATTTCTCCTCTTACGTCATCATTGTTATGTTTTTTTAAGATATTCATAAAAACAAGTTTATTAGTTATATCTTCACCAACTTTACCATCACCTCTTGTAGCAAGAACACCTTTCATCAACTGCCCTGATACTCCATCAAGTTTTGGCATAATCCTAAACATTTCTGTACTTGACCTAGCGACTTTTTTACACCATTTAATAATTTCTTCATAGGTATAAGCTTTATCCAAACTAAGCATTTTAATAAGATGAGTTACTTTCCCAGATGATTCAACTTTTGGAGTTTTAACTTTTTTAAGATATTCATTATCAGGCTCAATTTTTAAAAGCCTATTAACAATTGCATTATATTCATAATCATTTATAAGAGGTTTATTTAAAACCCAATATGCTTGATCATGTCCTTTAATTTCATTTTCAATTTGAATTGCTTCTGCTGTTCTTTTTGTCATATATTTTTCCCTATAAATCTTCTATTGGTATAAACCATGTTTTCCAATCATTTCCATATACATGGTTTTTTAATTTATGTATTGCTAAATGTTCAGGTATGTTTTTAATCTTTTTATACTTACCCCAAGATACTGCTTCTAATATTTCAGCTATTATTAGATATCTTTTATATTGATCAACTGTTGTTTGAAAAACAGTTATTGGTTTAACAACTTCATTAACATATACACATGATAATAAATTATTTCTATTAAATATAATATTGGTCTCTAAACTATTAATATAGTTTTTTAATAGAGACCAAATAGATTCACCACGATGAGTTCTAATTCTAATAGCTTGACAATGTAACATACCAGGTTCTAATGGTAAAAGTTGTTTCTTTTTGCAATTAACTCCACATGTTCCTGAATGCATTATTTAAATCCTTTTCAATTAAAATATAATCCATATCCAAACCCTGCATTTAAATTTTTATCCCAATAACCATTAATATTTGGAATTTCATCTTTAGTTGTTTTATATTCAAGATTTGATAAACTCAAACTTATAAACCAGAACCATAAAGATGTAAATGTATCTGTAAAAGGTTTTTCAATAAAGTTTTCTAAAATATCTTTTGGACATCCTAATTCTTTAAATCTTTCTATAACTGAATCAGATAAATTTTTATCTTCATACTCAACACAAATTAAATGATCAATGCCATCAAAACCATGATATTTATTATTGTTATTAAAAGAAATTTTAGTTAATTGGACAGAATCCTTATAAGCATTTTGAACTTCTTCAACTGTTTTATTAACTTCAACTAAAACCTTTTCAAATTTACCATGTTCATCTTCAGACCAATCTCCGACAACCAAATACATTTTATTCATTATTATTCTCCTTTAATCATAAAATGTTGTATCTCATTCGCTGCTTTAAGATATCCATTTGTAATTTCTTTACCAATTTTATCTTCACCAAGACCATCTTTTTTTAAACTTATTATAAATGATCCCAAAGCAACACGCATTGTCATTGCTTGAGCATTAGAACATACATATCCATTAATAATAATATTAGGTTCTTTCATTATTCTCCTTTCTCAAGTTCTATCATCATGTCCATCGGCATCATTACCATGTCCTTTGTTAGCATCTTGCTCATCATCAGGAGAAGTATCATCATCAAGAGAAGTATCATCATTACTAGCATCACTTAAGATTTCCCCAGAAAAAGCTGCATTAATTTTATCAAATATATCTAATGTTCTTGTTCCAAGGAAACTAACTGAACCAATAATAACAGCCGATATTAGAGCAATAATAATAGCATATTCTACTGCGGTTGCTCCTGTTTCATTTTTAATAAATTTCATTTTATTTTCCTTTGTCAGGTAACCATAACCACCATCTATCAGTCGCCCATTTAGACATACTTAAAGCAGTCCATTTAGTTTTATTATGTAATACACCTGTTTTATAATAATGCCAATGACCAAAATACCAAAGATCAGGTTTATATAATTCCCACAAATGAGATAAAGCTTGATTAGATGGTTCATAATCTTTTCCAGTAAATCTATCTTTAACCATTATAGGAACTAACTCAGCAGGACATGTATGAGTTATAAATATATTAACATCTATATCTGGTAACTTATACATATCTTTTTGAGTAATAGTTTCTTCTGGAAACCAATCAATACCAACAGTTCTCATGTTTTTATCTATACTATGAGCACCACCCATAAACATTATAACTCTACCATCAGGTAATGTATATGTAGAACCTCTTGGCATATAATAAATACCTGGTGCTACTTCATCAGAATCTCTATCTTTTAAAGACCAAAAATCTTCATGATTACCATCACACCACATCAGCATTTTAGCGCCTTGAAGTTTAATATCTTCTATTGTAAATCCTTTAAACTTTGGCCAGTATCCAAAATCTCCGCAAGCAATAATAAGATCAGGCTTTCTTCTGTTTATGAGAGTATTTAATATTCCAAACTCCCCATGTACATCTCCTACTATCATTGTTTTCATTTTTAAACATCTCTCTATAATGTTACAATTGTTTTATTATGTTTTTTTTTGCATATCTATTAGCTTCATCACATATCTGAGTGCAATTAGCTTTAACAATACATTCTGGATTTATAACATTACAAACATCAATCAAATTTATAGGGTCAATGACGATATATGCACTAGAAGAACTATTAGTTATAAAATCAGATTTTCTTTTTATTTTTTAAACACCATTTCCAAACACTCTGCACGAACCTGATTTAAAATAAAACCTAACATATTAGATTTTTCTTTTCCACGACATTTCATACATGAGCATTTACCCCAAAAATTATCATGCCATTTATTACCTTCAATCAATTTAGTTGGATAAGTATCAATTAATTTTGTAGAAAGAATTGGATCTTTAAACTTCTCTCTAACCAAATCAAACATAATCTGAACTTTAGACTCTTCCCAATCTTTTCTCATAGGAGCTTTTTGTCCAAGTTTTTTAGCGCGACCAGGAGTCTCAGCATTTATGATTGATTGCTTCCAACCTTCATCAAGAGTTTTTGCAGCTTGATAGAAATGTTCAACTGTTAACCCATTAGTCTCTATATAAAAATTACTTAAAAAATCAAAATTCCCGCTAAAATTATCAATAACCATCTTTCCTCCTTACCATTTCTTTATAAATTTATCATTAGCTTCTTTCATCATTTTTTCATCAACAGCTATATAAGTATCATAACATTTTGTGCATATTCCATCATGAAATTCTTGACTCCAATAATATGAATCTCCTATTTCAATATAATACCCACAATCACATAACATACCTGTCGCTGCATTACCTTTGTTAAGACCACGCTTAGTAAGTTTATACATCTTTTTTCTCTTCTTTCTTTTCTAAACATTCTTTACAAATAGTTTTAATCCAACCTTTTGTTTGAGTCACATTTTGATTAGTACCACAAGTCTCACAAATCGAAGCTGACATTAATTCAGCAAAGCTAATATATCCTCTAAGATAATCATCAATACCATTAGTATAAAAAGATAGAGTTCCAAATTTCTCTTTAACCTGGGTTGCTTCAACCTGAGAATAATTATTTCTATCTGTATGGAATTGAAGTGCATCACAAAGTTTATCTATTAAATCAAACCAACCATCTCCGCATTCAAATCCCCAAGGCATACATGATTGTTGAATTGTTAAATCTTTCTGGGCAAAAATCTTTGGATATTTCTCATATAACTTTTTTGTATTTTCTTTATTCATTTTAATCTCCTTTTATTGATATTTTAAATATGTTCTTTTATATGTAATTATCTTCCAAATATAGAACATATTATAAATCATATGTTATTATTTATTGAATCAAGGGGGGAATATAAATATGGAAGTTAATCTCACGTATCCTAAAGGTAAAAATGGTAAAGCTGTTTGTCAAGAATGCGGCGGTGAATTTATGTTAATCAGTCCAGCTCATCTTAAGAAACATGGTATAACAATGGCTGAATATAGATTGAAATATCCTGATTGCCCAGTATCTGGAGCAGAATATAAAGCCACTAAAAATGTATATCATGATAGTATTTTATTTAAAGATAGTGAAGGATTACCATCTGAACCATTAGATGATGATATTGCTTTAGCTGAATTGTCAGAAGGCAATGTTAAACATAGTCTATTAAATTTAGAAGGTGTATCAAAAAATAAAGCAGATATATTAACTTTCTTACATGATGCTTATCCTTATCTAGAAGATAATTATAGTATAGAAAAAAGACATTTTTATGATGATAGATTGTTATGGAAATATATAACAGATATGGCTGACCCAGTTAAAAAAGTTATATTTGATTTTCCTGATGCATTTTGGCATAATGAAGATCCATATCCTGATCCAGCTAAATATGATAAATTGAGAGATGATGGTTGGATTGTTATAGTAGTTGATAAACATTATCCTACGGCTCAAGATGTATTTCAAGATACTGATATTATAAGCGACTAAGATACCATTATGTATAGAACATATTATAAATTGCTAATCAATTATTGAGTTTCAATTATTAAATACTTATGATGTTACTTGGGGTGGTACATATTAAATATGTATCACCCCAAATTTTCCGTTGGAATAATCTATTGTGTTATATTATGTATTAATATATATAGAATGTATCTTTTAAAAATAGACCACTAGTATGTATAATGGAATAGAACATATTATAAATATATGGTGGAATTAGCGGTTTTATCAACTTATAAGACTTTAAAGTTTACTAAAAAAAATTGGAGGAAATTATGGGAAACCCAATTCCTACTCAAATTAGAAGTGTTGATCCTTACTCAAGTTATAATTCAGATGTAGTAAATAAATTAACTCGTATTATATCAGATGGTAATAATACGCTATTAATGCCGTCACCTATATCAGTAGAAAAAACTAGTGATACTGTTATAACTGTTGTAAGCGGGAAAGCTTTAATGGATGATGTATTAATAGAAATCCAAAATATTAATATTGATTTAACAGATTCAGCTTTCTATGTAGATTCTAGTGGGGGTGTGTGGAATGAAATGGGATATTATTATGTAGTATTACATTATGAATATCAAAAAATATCTCCTCCACCAGAAGCATCAATATTAATTATATTACCTTCCCAACGAGCAACTATTTATGACTCATCAAAACATTTATTTCTTTCTGTTTTGAATGTTAGTGCCCCAGGCGGAATTGAACAAATAGATGAAGTATTGAATTATGATCCAGATAATCCATCTATAGGAAGACGAACTGTTGGTGGGGGTGTAGCAGGTACATCTGTTAATTATTCTGAAGTGGGTAGTGGTGTTTATAATGCTACTACTGATGATGATACTATTGCTGTTAATACATCAAGTGGGGATACAATTGTAATACTTCCATTAACCACTACAACAGATCGTATGGTTAGAATAGTTAAACTTACATCTGATTCTAATACTGTAACAGTTCAACGACAAGGTAGTGATACTATTGAAGGGGCTGCATCTATATTATTATCAGAACAATATGATGTTGTATCATTAGCCCCTTATTCATCTAATACTGTTTGGATAGAAGTTTAAAGGAGATATTTATGGATTATAAAATAAGAAAAAAAATAGCTAAAGATAAATCCACCACATCTGTAGGTAATGGTCTTTATAATATAGGTAGTAGTTCTACAGATAGATTTAATGAAATATGGGCTGTTACTTTTCGAGGAGATTCAACTGGTTCATTTTATGGTGATATTGCAGAACGCTATACTTGTGATCCAGATATTTCATTACCAATAGGAACTTTAATGGAAGTTTCAGATGATGAATTTGATTCAAGAATTTGTGATGATACTTTATCAAATTATGTTATTGGGGTTATTTCTGAAAACCCTGGTTATGAAATGAATTTAAAACTTGAAAATGCAGCTGTTATTGGATTAACTGGAACATTGCCTATTAGAGTAATTGGACCAGTTAATAAAAAAGATATTTTAATTTCTGCTGGTAATGGTTGTGCAAAAGTATCCGAAGATGAATTTGAAAAAACTTTTAAAGTAGCTATTTCATTTGAAACCAATAATGATCCAGGTGAAAAATTAGTTAAATGTTTTATTAAATAAAGGAAAAATTATGTCATTCGAATTTCAGTTAGTTTTAACCGAGAAGTGTGATTTAGATTGTAAGTATTGTTATATGGAGAAAAATCCTGTTAGTATGACAAAAGAAACATTTGATAAACATTATAAAATGCTTCCAAGATTAATGTCATACTATCAAAAGAATGAATATGTAGCAGCTTTATTTGGCGGGGAACCATTATTAAATTGGGAACTTATTGAATATATAACTCCAATTTTAAATGCAGATCCAAGATGTAAACATATAATAGCTATGACTAATGGTTTGGCATTAAAAGATAAATATAAAAGAAATTATATTGAACAAAATAGAATCTCTCTTTCATTATCTTTTGATGGTTTATGGAATGAAAAAGGAAGACCTTTAAAAAATGGTAAATCAAGTTTAGATCAATATTTGAATGATCCATTGCTATCCTACTTTCAAGGTAAAGGTGGTTGTAAAGTAATGGTGTCACCAGATAGTGTTCCAACATTAGTTGAAAATTTTAAATGGTTTGTTGATAAATTTAAAATGCCATGTCCTGATTTTTCTTTAGTAAGAGATGATATATGGAAAGAAGAAGATATTGAAATATTTGAAAAAGAAGCTAAAAAATTAACTGATACTATGATTGAATATTTTAATAATGGGCAAGCCGTAATGGTTGGATTTTTTCAATTATATATATTAGATCTTTTATTTGGAGAATCATATGGAAAAAGACCTTTTGGTTGTTTCGCTGGATGTAATGGTGCTGGATTTATGCCTAATGGTAAAGTGTATCCATGCGCTAGATTTGGTAGTAAAAAAATAAAAGCAATTGCAAATTCAAACAATGGGATATTATTAAATGATCTAAAAAAAATGAATGATCCTTTTATTACAAATCCAAGATTCTATGAAAAATGTAAAGGTTGTTCATTATATAAATATTGTAATGCTGGGTGTACATATCAACAAATGAAAAATGGTTCTGTTTATAAATCTGAGCCTATAGATAGTATATGTAAATTATTACATATATGTTATGAACAATCAATACGAATAATGAATGAATTAAAAGATAATGATCTTTTTATTCAAATGATTAAAAACTCAATTAAAAATGTAGGTTAAAAAGGAGAAAAAATGAAAAATTTAAGCACAAAAGAAAAAACTATTTTTAAATGTTCAGAAAGTTTATTTAGAATATCACAAGATCTTCTTAATATAAATCCCGATATGTCAAATACTATTTTATTTTTAAGTGATAGACTTTTAAAAGAAGTTGAACCTAATGAAATAAATGTAGTTGGTGAAATTAAATCTTCAACTGATAGTCAAGAAATCTGTCCAGATTGTGGTGGTTTAAAACATCATACATCACATGAAGAAATTTGTCCAGATTGTGGCGGCATTAAAGAACCATTTCAAAATATTATAGATAAAGAAATTAAAGAAGAATCTAATTATCAAGTTATTGTAGATAAAGAAAATGAATTAGATGCAAGTAAACAATGTCATGGTCATCAAGCAAATGGTTCAAGCGGAGTAGTTTCTACTAACAAACAACCAGTTGATAATCAAATTACTTCATCTGTAAAAAATGAAGTTAAATCTTTAATAGATGAAATAAGACAAGGTTTATAAATATGAATGTTAAAAGTGAAAGTATAGATAATTTTTTTAACAATATTAAAACTATGTTTAATAAAACAGATTGTAATGCTAATTCTACTAATTTAAAAACTAAAGTTGATGATAAAGATGGAAAACAAAGAACTAACGTTATTTATTTAAATACAGATTGCAATCTTCGTTGTGAATATTGTTATGAAGGTAATAGTAGAAATGGGTTACCTGACCAAGCTAAATGCACTACTAAAGATATTGATATTTTTTTAAATGAAATATGTCAAAGAGAAAATAAATGTGTTTCAACAATAGTAATAATGGGTGGAGAACCATTTTTAAATTTTGATATGATTGAATATACAATTCTTAAAGCTGCTTCATTATCTAAAAATAAACAAAATGGTTGGGGTATTAGTCTTATTAGTAATGGTACTTTATTTACTAATAAGATATTAACTCGTTTCAAAGAAATATTAAATCTAGCATCTAAACACCAGGTTAATGTTTCTTTAGAAGTTAGTTTTGATGGCAGCGGTCAATACAGAAGAAAATGGCCAGACGGATCTAATAGCAAAAAACAAGTGGAAAAAGGAATTCAAAAATTAATTGATTTTGAAATTCCTTTTAAACTAAGTTATGTTGTACATTCTGGTAATTATAAAAATATAGTAAAAGATTGTATTTATGTTTTTGAAAAATATCCTTTACCATATAATTATAGAATGACTGTCGGTTTTGCATATGAAGATTTGGATTCTGTTCTAGGCCCGAATGGTGCTCACAAATTAAAAAATGAGTTTAAACCTTATGCTTATTATTTATTTGATTTATATAAAGTACCAATATGCGGTATTACCTGCGGTTATTGTAAAAACTGTAATCAATCAAATTTTGTTGGAAATTCATATTTATCACCAACAACTGGAATTTCTTATGATAATAAATTAACTGAACATAGCTTTCAACAGTTTTAGGAGAATATTGTAAATGAGTGAACAATTAAATTTTAATAATGTGAAAATTTTTAGTATAGATTTAACTACAACAGATGATTGTAATTTTAATTGTAGTTACTGTTTTGAACATGGATATTTTAATAAAAATTATTTTAATGATTCTGATTTATTTATTAATAAAATTAATGAATTATTAGAATCATTTTTTTTTAAATCTAATTATAATATAATTGGAATAGGATTTTGGGGGGGAGAACCAACTTTAAACGAAACTCTCATAAAAACTATAATTGAATATTATTCAAATGATGATAGAGTTAAATTTTTTATTTATAGTAATGGTTCAAACATAGAACCATATTTAGAAATTCTTGAGAAATATAAAAAAGATTCAATATGTGGGCATCCTAAATTATGTATTCAGATTTCATATGATGGAATGCCAATTCAAGATATATGTAGAAAAGATAAAAATAATAAATTAACATCTAATTTAGTTAGAGAAAATATTAGAATATTAGGACAAAGAGAAATACCTTATGTTACTAAATCAACAGTTACATTAGAAACTTTTAAATATTTACCACAAGCTAGAAGAGACATTTTAGATCTAGTTGAAGAATGTAATGGAAAGAATTTTTTTAGAAGTTCTAATTATTTTCCAACCATAGATTATTATCATTTAAATGATTATACAAAAGAAGAGATAAACCAATATTATAAAGAATTACATAAAAGTTTAATTGAAATTTCAAAAGATGAAATAAATTATTATAAAAAATATAATAGATTTTTATTTGCTTGGTTTAATCCAAATAAAGCTTTATGTTGTGCTGGAAGAGATATGATTTGTATTAATTGGGATGGTAACGTTTTTAAATGTCATGGTTCTGTTTATGAAGATGAATCAGGTGATCATTTTTTATCTAATTTAAAAGATAAAAATTTTATAAATACTTTAATAAGTTCCCATCAATTACATAATGAAAATTTTGGTTATATACCAAAACAGTGCCAAAATTGTGTTGCAACATTTTGTTTAAAATGCAATTCAGTTAAATTTAATGAAAGTAAAAAAGAATCTTATATAGAAAAATGGAGAGACTACACCAATCAGCCAAGATTATGTAAATTTTATAAATTAAATGGAAAAATAGTTCTAGCAATAAAAGAATTATTAAATTAGTAACCGGAGGACTAATTATGGCTTGTACGGCTCATGATAATACAACACTTTGTACAGGACATGTAGCAACAGCGATTTGTTTAGCTCATTCAATAGGACCTTGTACTACACATGATAATACAACAACTTGTACTGCACACGTTGCTCTTGGAGATGATGCTCTACCAGGAACATCAACTACATGGACTGATGATCCATTAACAACTTCTATAAAAATAAAAGAAATACATCATAATGAATTAAGAAATGCTATAGATGCTGAACTAAATAGAAGATCTATTAGTTGGCCTTCTGATCCTGGTTTAGTTAATATTTCAACAAAAGTTTTAAGCCAACATGTTAGAAAATTAAGAGATGGAATTGATGCTGCACAAACATGGTCTTATCCATCTTATATAAATGATTCTAATACTGAAATTGGTGATAGAGTTATTAAAGATCAATATAATGTTCTTAGATCTCAAATTAATTCTTGTGAAACTGGTTGTACATGTGATTGTAATTATGGTTGTACATGCCAATGTAATTATGCTTGTACATGCCAATGTAATTATGCTTGTACATGTCAATGCAATTATGCCTGTACATGCCAATGCAATTATGCCTGTACATGTCAATGTAATTATGCTTGTACATGCCAATGTAATTATAGTTGTACATGTGATTGTAACTATACTTGTACATGTAATTGTGCCTATTCTGATAGAAGATTAAAAACTAAAATAAAATATATGTAAAAATAATACGGAGGATTAATTATGGTTTGTATAAATCATGATAATACAACCATATGTGGAGGACATGTTGCTTCATTTTGTACAACCCATATTGCAGTAACTACTTGTACTACACATGATAATACAACTACTTGTATTGCACATGATAATACAACTACTTGCATTGCACATGATAATACAACTACTTGTACTGGTCATGTAAATGAAGAATGTGTTTGTAATTGTAATTATGTTTGTACATGCCAATGTAATTATAGTTGTACATGTGATTGTAATTATGCTTGTACATGCCAATGTAATTATGCTTGTACTTGTCAATGTAATTATAGTTGTACATGTGATTGTAACTATACTTGTACATGTAATTGTAATTATGCTTGTACATGTGATTGTAACTATACTTGTACATGTAATTGTGCCTATTCTGATAGAAGATTAAAAACTAAAATAAAATATATGTAAAAATAATACGGAGGACTAATTATGGCTTGTACAGCTCATACTAATACAACTACATGTGGAGGTCATTCTGCAACAACTACTTGTACTGCTCATTCTGCAACAACTACTTGTGTACATACAAATACAACTCCATGTGGTAGTCATACAGGTACTATTTGTCCTGCTCATGCTACAACAACTACTTGTACAGCACATGCTAATACAACAACTTGTGTGCATACAAACACAACTCCATGTGGTAGTCATGTAAATAGCTGTCCTGCTCATGGTGGTTATATAGCACCAGTAGCGGCTACTGTTTTTACTGATCCAACTTTGAGTACTAGTATATCTATTAAAGATGATCATCATAATGAGTTAAGAACTGCTATTTCTGCTGAATTAACAAGACGAAGTAAATCTTGGCCAACAGATCCAGGTGCTGTATCTACCGCATCTAGTATAGGTTCTCTACATGTTAGAAGATTACGTGATGGAATAAATGCAGCTAAAGCTTGGGCTTGGCCTACTTATATGTCTGATACTGATACCGGAACTGATGATACTGTTGAAGCTCAACAATATACTGCAATGAGAAGTACAATTAATATTTACGAAGCAGAATGTGTTTGTAATTGTAATTATGCTTGTACATGTCAATGTAATTATAGTTGTACATGTCAATGTAATTATGCTTGTACATGTCAATGTAATTATGCTTGTACATGTCAATGTAATTATGCTTGTACATGTCAATGTAATTATAGTTGTACATGTCAATGTAATTATACTTGTACATGTCAATGTAATTATGCTTGTACATGTCAATGTAATTATGCTTGTACATGTAATTGTAATTATTGTACATGTAATTGTAATTATTGTACATGTAATTGTAATTATGCTTGTACATGTAATTGTGCCTATTCTGATAGAAGATTAAAAACTAAAATAGAATATATGTAAGAAATTAAATTTATAATATAGAACATATTATAAATATTTAATGGAGTGTAAACAGTGAAAAAAATGACTTTAATTTGTGGACCTTGTGTTATTGAAAATGAATTTCTTTTTTATGAAACTGCTAAAAATATTATAAAAACTGTATTTGAATTTACTGATATAGATTTTTATTTTAAAGCATCTTGTATTAAAGACAATAGAACTAATAATAAAAATTATACTGGTGTTGGTTTTGAAAAAGGTATAGAAATGCTACTTGATATTAAGTCTCGGTATAGAGTCAATATTACTACTGATTTTCATACTGAGACCCAAATAAAAGAGTATGGAAGTAAAGTTGATTTAATTCAAATACCAGCATTTCTATCTATGCAATCTTCTCTTATAAATGAAGTTGTTAAATTAGATAAATCTGTTCATATTAAAAAACCTCAATTTTTAAGTCCAAATAATATTGGAAAACCCGTATCTAAAATCAAAGACCAAAATTCTAATATTGAAGTTTGGGTAACTGATAGAGGAACTATGTTTGGTTATGATGCAGTAATGTTTGATCCTCGCCATATTAGAAAAATGAAAGAATTATATAAAGCTGATAAAATATTAATTGATATTACCCACCCCCAAAATCATTCAAAAATTTATGATAGAACTTATGCATATGATCTTGGAATATCGGCTATTGTATGTGGTGTTGATGGATTATTTATTGAAAGTCATATAGATCCTAATCAAGCTTTATGTGATGGAGATTCCCAGTTATATATAACTCAGTTAAAAAAATATTTACAATCATTTACAGAATTATATGAGTTTATAAATGTTAAATACTAATGAAGTAAGAATAGAAACTTGTACTAAATGTTTTTATTCTTGTATTTTTTGTCCTCATTCTACAAAATTTATTAGAAAAAAAGAAATAATGTCTTATGATAAATTTTGTTTTATTATTAAAAAAATTAATAAAGAATTACCAAATATTACTGATATAACAATATCTGGATTTGGTGAAGCTTTTTTAGATGATACTATTTTAGAAAAAATAAAATATGCTAAATCTTTAAATTATAATGTTCATATATTATCAAATGGTTATTATTTATCTTATCCAAAAGTAGATATTTTAAATGAAATAGGTGTTAATGATATTAGAATTAGTTTACATTCAATTAAATATGAATCTTATAAAAAAATAACAAAAGCCCCATTGTATCAATTTAATCAAGTTATATGGAATATAGATTATATAATAAAAAAAACTGATATAAATTTAATATTAACATTTGATATTATACTTGGTATTAATGATAATGAAATAGAACAAATTAAAAATAAATATAATAATGTTGCCACTATTGAAATATGGAAACCTCATAACTGGGTTGATACTTATAATTTTAGAAAAGGAAATATAATAAAATCAACATGTGGAAGACCTTGGAATAGTCCATATCAAATTCAAGTTGACGGAATAGTAAATATGTGTTGTTTTGATTATAATGGAAAATTATTATTGGGTAATTTTTTAACACAAACAATGAAAGAAATTTTTAGCAAAGATATTTATCTTGATTTAAAGAAACATCATAAAAATGAGACCTTAGATCAAACTAATTATATTTGTAAAAATTGTGATCAAAGGAAAGATCAAAATAATATTATTATATATAATAATAAATTTAAAAAAGAAGATAGAATAAATAGAACTTCTACTAATTATAAAAAAATATGAAAACAATAATTCTTATACAAGGAAATATTCATAGTGGAAAAACTATAATATTTAAAATATTAAATAATATAAATATAAATATTTATATGAATTATGCATTTTATAATTTTTCTGAAATTTATTTTTTTTTAAAAAATACTTTAAAAATTAAAGATTTAAAAAATATTAATGAGTGTTTAAATTCTATTAGTAATTATTTTTATGAATATAATGAAACTTTTAAAAATTATAATATAACTATTGAAAATTTTGATTTTTTTTTTACAAAAGCAAAAAAATATTCTAATATTAAAATATTAGCAACTGAATTATATTATTTAAAACATTTTAATATTAAAGACTTAGAAATAAAATATATATTTATATTTAGAGATCCAAGAATAAGCTGGTTATTAAATGTTCACTTTAAAAAAAATAAAATAAAAATATTTACTGACAAATATAAAAAAGAGTTTAATAATTATTTAAAATTACAAAAAAATAGTAAATTAATTATTTTTGAAAGATTTGTTAAAAATTTTCCAAAAACTTTTTATGAAACATTTAATAATATTTTAAATTTACATGATTTAAAATATAATTTAGAACTTCCTTCTCCAAGATATAATTGTTTTATAAATGAAATAGATTTAAAAGAAATAAAATATCAAATAAATAGAACAGGGATAATAGATGAATTTAAAATCATAGAGACTGAATTAAATGATGAAATGAAATTTTTAGGTTATACTTATAAAATTGAAATAAATAAAATTATAGAGGAGAATTATGAAATATCTTATTGATACGGCAGTTCAAAGTGAAATTGAAAAATGGAAAAATCATATGGAAGGTGTAACCAGCAATCCATCTTTATTAAAAAAAGCTAATACTTCATCTGGTGATTTTTTTATAAAAAATAAAAATAATTTTGATAATATTTTTATACAAGTTAGATCTATAGATGAAGTAAAAGAATTTTATAATCATGATAAAATTATATTTAAAGTACCACTACTAATAACAAAAGATTTAGATGGTTTTGATTTAATTACAAAATTAAAAAAAGCTGGATATAGAACTTGTGCAACTATAACATATGATCTATTCCAGTTTGATTATGCTTGTAAAATTGGTAGTGATTATAGTATTGTATTATGTGCTAAAAATACTAATAAAACATTTCTTTCAGATTGTGTATATTTAAAAGAAACAATGAAATATAAAACTAAAATTATAGCTGCTAGTTTTAGGTCAATGCCAGATATTCAAGAAGCTATATATGCAGGAGCTGACTTTGCTACTATACCTCCAAAATATATGGAGGGTTTATTTACTAATCAAGATGCAATTACTGATTATAATAAATTTTATGGAATAGAATAATGAAAACTGTGGCGGTAATACCAGCAAGATTAAAATCAACTAGGTTTCCAAATAAAATTATTAAAAAATTTAATGGAAAAAGAATAATAGATCATGTTATAAATAATACATTTGAATTAGATTTTATTGATGATATAGTAATTGCTACAGATGATAAGAATTTTGGAAAAGAATTAGTTGATGAATATAAATTTCTTAATGGGTATTTTATAAGCGATGCTTGTTGTGGAACTCATAGAGTATACCAATTTTATAAAGTAGCTTCTAATTATAATTATTATGTATCTATACCATGTGATGAACCGGCAATAATTCCAAAAGAAATAAATAAAACATTTTCAAATATAGATAAATTATTCAATAATAAAATTGTAACTTTTTATACTAAATTCTTTTGTAAAGAAGATTTGTTAAGTCCGTTATCATGTAAAATAGTTTCTACGGATGAAGACTATATGGTTTATAATTCAAGAGCTGTAGTTCCTATTTCAAAAGATGGGACTCATTTTGCATTAAAATATTATAAAAAACATTTAGGAATTTTTATATTTCCTAAAAATATGTTTGAATTAAACAATGAAAGATTGTGGTTAGATACAACAAATCTTGAATCATTAGAACAAAATAGATTTCTACAAAAAAAAATAAATATTAAATTATATGAAACCAACCATATAGGATTTGGAATTGATGTTCCTTCTCAAATCAAAGAATTAGAAGAAAGGGTTAAATGTCAAAAACTATAGGAATAATAGAAAATGTTGATACTGGAAAAAGTTTAATATTACAATATATGCATTTATTAAAATTAAAAAAAAAAATTATTGCTATAAATGAAATTGGAAAATATATTAAAAAAAATTTAAAATGCCAAATTTGTTTTAACACACTAAGTAATTTACCATTAAGTTTACTTAATAGTAGTTCATTTGGAGAAGAATTATTAAAAAATTATATTTCAAAAAAAAAAAATTATAATAATAAAAAATGTGACCATAAAATTATAAAAGATTTAATTAAAAAATATGGAATGAATGTTTTAAAAAAACCATTTAATTTTGATATAGATTATAAAAATAAAATTAAATTTTATGAAGATGTTATAATTTTTATAATTAAATCAATAGATTATAACTATTTTTGTGATTTTGGAATTATTTGTATAAGAGATATAAGAGTTCAATGGTCAGTAACAGCTATTAATTCCCAAGTTAATCAATATGCTAAAAATTTTGATAATCTTATTAAAAACTATAATAAAATTAAAAATAAATCTAAAATTAAAATAATTAAGTTTGAACAATTGATTAATAATCCAAAATATTGTATATTAAATTTATTTGATTATTTAGAGTGTGAACATAAAAAATTTGTAACATCTACTAAACAATATAATGATTGGTTAACTGAAGTAGATTTAAAAAATATAAAAAAATATAAACATTATGGTAATTCATTAAAACAACATGAATTAGATTTTTTATCAGAATACTTTTATGATTATAATAAACAATTTGGTTATCCAGAACGATTATTTATAGAAGATATTTATCCAAAAACTTTAAAAGAAGATATATTTAATTATGAAAATAATAGGATTGCTAACTACAACAGATAGTGGTAAAAGTTTGCTACAAGATTATTTTAGAAAAAATTTTAAAAATCAAATATTTGAAAGTACTAATCATGGACCAGGACAAATAACTGATTCTATAAAAAAATTATCTTCTGATAATTTAAAAGATAAAGATATAGTAATTGATTTAATTTCTAAACATGGGTGTGATACTTTAATGTTTCCATTTGTTCAAGACATGTTTAATAATGAATCTATAAAACAAATGTATAAAAATTATATTACTAAAAAAAATAAAATTTTTGTTTTTGTTAGACCTTATGATTTTAATTATTATTGTGATAAAGGAATATATGTTGCAAGAGACATAAGAGCTAGATGGACTGTATCTCAACATAGAGCTTTAGGAGTAAAAGGGTATGGTGATATATTAAAAAATTATTTTAATGATTATGATAATATAAAAGATAAATCAAATATATTAGAAGTAGTGTTTGAAAATTTTATAGAAGATCCAATAAAAGGATTAAAAGAAATACAAGATTATTGTGGATTAATAAATGAACGAGATTTTGTTCCATCAACTAAAAGATATAATAAATGGTTAACTGAAAAAGATTTAAAAAATATTAGAATATATGTAGAAGATGGAAATTTATTAAAACAATCAGATTTAGATTATTTATCTGAAGATTTTTATGATTATAATAAAAGATATAGTTATCCAGAAAGACTTCTTATAAAAGATATATATCCAAAAACTTTAATAGAAGATATAAATAGATATTTAACATAATAATTAAACATACCACTATCTTTTAAAATTTTAGAACAAATACATAAAGAGAAACTTTTAAATTTAATAAAGGAATGAATAATGT
>JAFCCM010000007.1 GCA_017610225.1 Candidatus Aenigmatarchaeota archaeon
CTGGAACTTCAGGTATTAGTGGTAGTTCAGGTACTAGTGGTAGTTCAGGTATTAGTGGTATTGATGGGACAACTGGTGGGACGGGTACTAGTGGTTCAAGTGGAAGTTCGGGTATAGATGGTAGTAGTGGTTCATCAGGAACTAGTGGTACTAATGGTTCAAGTGGAAGTTCAGGAACATCTGGTACAGATGGTAGTAGTGGTTCATCAGGAATTAGTGGTACTAATGGTAGTAGTGGAACATCTGGATTAGATGAATTATCAAACGATGCTTCTCCACAACTTGGTGGTGATCTTGATTGTAATTCACATGGTATTAATATGGGTGATCAAATAATAGATCAACCTAAAATTAGAGATTACGGAGAATCAGTTAATGTTCTTGGAAGTCTTGGGGGTGGGACAGATACAATAAATCTTGAACTTGGTAATGTTGTAACAGCAACAGTTGATACAGCTACACAAACATTTACTTTTACCAATCCATCTGCTTCAGGAACAGCTTGTTCATTCACTTTAATTTTAACAAATGGTGGTTCACAAACAGTGAACTGGCCTGCAAGTGTAGATTGGGAAGGTGGGAATGAACCTGATTTAACTGCTTCTGGAATTGATATTTTAACATTCATGACAGTTGATGGAGGAACTATATGGTATGGTTTTACTGCTGGATTGGATATGAGCTAATGAAATATGACAAGTTAATGGGAGAAAATATATGTTAGCAACAAGAATGAGAATGTCTACAGGAGCAGATTTTTATCCTTATAAAATAGATCAAAGTTGTAGATTTAATGATGACGATAGTGCTTATTTATTTGCAGATCAACCACAACTTGCAGTTGATCGAAACGCATATACTCTTAGCTGTTGGGTAAAACGGGCTAATCTTGTAGCTAATGAGAAAATACTTGAAGGATGGTATTCTGTCAATTCCTTTGAAGAAATTGGTTTTCACGATGGAAAATTTGAACACTATCTTTACCTCTCGGCAGTTAAACAGATTTTAATATCAACTGCTATTTTTCGTGATCCTACAAGTTGGTATCATATCTTTTTTCGTTATGATTCTGCACAAGCTATAGCATCTAATAGATCCCGTTTATGGGTTAATGGTGTTGAAATTACGGTGTGGGATACAGAAACACGATGTAACCAAGATCAAGAGTCGCTGATGGCTGGAGGCCCTGCTGACCATTGGACTATCGGGAGACAAGGAAAGGATGCAAGCTATTATTTAGATGGTTACTTATCTGAATATTATCTTATTGATAGTAATGCTACTTTATTAGTTACAGATTTTGGACAAGAAAAAAATGGAATATGGATACCTAAAAAATATACAGGTTCATATGGTACTAATAGTTTCTATCTTGATTTTGCTGATAGTGCTGATTTAGGTAAAGATGTAAGTGGAAATAATAATGATTTTACTTCAAGCGGATTGGCTGCTAATGACCAAGTTGAAGATAGTCCTACTAATAATTATCCTGTGTTAAGTCCAATAAATAAAAACCCATCTTTTATTTTAGCAAACGGTAATTTAAACCCATACTATACCAACTCATATTTTAAAACAGGTTTTTCTACTATGGCTTTACCAACTTCAGGTAAGTGGTACTTTGAATATAAACTGGCTACTGATTTAATATATTTAATGATTGGTTTACAAGAGGAAAACTCTGGCTTAAACCCTGTTACTAATAATACTTATATTGGAGCAGACTCCTATGGTTGGTCATTTCAGAGCGCAAATACTATCTATAAAAAGTATCATAATGCATCTGCTGTTACTCTTTCTGGTGATACACCGTCCTCAAATGACGTAATGCAACTTGCAGTAGATGTTGATGTTGGTAAAGTTTGGTTTGGGGTTAATAATGCTTGGTTAGACTCTGGTGATCCTGTTGCTGGAACAAATGAAGCATACTCTGGCCTCCCTAAAAACTTAGTTCCTGGGTGTTCAGTTTATGGTTATAGTGATACGGCTGCATATATTAATTTCGGTCAACTCGGTTTTGCTTATACACCTCCAACAGGATATAAAGCTCTGTGTTCAAAGAATTTACCAACACCTTCAATTAAAAATAGTGCAGTAGGGTTTGATGTTATAACTTATGAAGGTAATTCAACAGTAAGAGATATAACAGATTTATCTTTTCAACCTGATTTAATCTGGATAAAAAATAGAGATGTTGCTTATCATCATGCCATTCAAGATTCTGTTCGTGGATTTACAACAAATAAAAAGATTAGTAGTAATGAATTTTATATTGAAAATGCTGCTGATATTGATGACCAATATGGTTATATATCAGCAGTAAATTCAACTGGATTTACACTAAGCAAAGATGGAACAGGTACTAATGATTGGGCACAAATGAATAAAAGTACGGAAAATTATGTTGCCTGGTGTTTTAGAATGGGTATTAAGTACGGATTTGATATTCAATCTTATACTGGTACAGGTGTTGCTCATGCTGAAAATCATGATTTGGGTGGCGTACCAGAGTTAATAATAGTTAAGAATTTAGATGTAGCAAGAAATTGGGCTGTTTATCATCACTATGCTTTAAATAAAACTGACCCTGAAACAGATTATGGATTGTTAAATCAAGTAAATGCTTGGGCTGATTTAAATACTGTATGGAATGATATAGCACCCACTTCAACACAATTCACCCTTGGGACAAATGCTTATACTAATGAAAACACGAAAAATCATATAGCCTATCTTTGGAGAAGCATACCACAATTCAGTAAAGTATTTTCTTACACTGGTAATGGTAATGCCAATGGGCCGTTTGTTCATTGTGGATTTAAACCAAGATATATTATGATTAAAGATGCTTCTGCTGCTTATAATTGGTGGATGTTTGATACAGAAAGGGATACCTATAATTTAGTTACCAATGATTTACATCCAAATATAAATAATGCTGCAGCAAGCGCTGGTGCAATGGATATACTATCTAATGGTTTTAAATTAAGAGATTTAACAAACGGATTTAATAATAATGGTAATCTACATATTGGAATAGCCTATGCTGAACAGTCAGGCAAATGGAGTAACGCAAGATAATAGAAGGAGTAATATAAATGGCAGAATGGAAAGATAGTCATGATCAGTATCTAGACGAATGGGTATCTTTTCCTTATGAAATAAAAAGGTATCAAGAATGGTTACCTGTTTACACTCCATTTCCTGATATTGGTGATGTACTTGCACAAGAGATGTATGATGCTATAGAAGGAAAAGTTGAAAATCTTGAAGAATATCTTGCACAAATTATTTATTATTTAGGACAATTAACATTAAAATTAAATGCAATTGAATATTATATGACTAAAGCTGCTGTTCAAATGGAAGCATATTTAGATAGTACCAAGGTATTAGAAATAGAACAAATACATGGAGTGGATGCATCTTTAGTTATAGGTTCAACATATAATGATTTACCTAATATTAATACAGCAAATTTGACTGATTGGCAAATAGTTGGGTTGAGTGATTTTAATTTTATTGGTTCTGACAAACCAGCTGGTAATGCAGGTCGGGGTGTTTGGGGAGATGGTAATTTTATTTATTTTGGAAATGGTTATGATGGAATAGTTACTTATTTAGTTGATGAATTTGGTAATCTAACACATGTATCTACCAATACTCAAATTAATGAATATTACAATGACAAAATATGGGGAGATGGTAATTTTTTATATGTTACAACACTTTCAGGTGGAATATATTCATTTTCAGTTGATGAATTTGGTACATTAAACCTTATTGATTATCATAATCCCGGAGATATCACTTACAACGTATGGGGAGATGGTAATTTTATTTATACTGTTACTGGATATCCTTATCAATCTGATGGTAAAATACATTCATACTCAGTAAATGGATCTGGTAATTTAACACATATAGATTCTCATACTCTCAATCAAGGAATGTGTGTGGGTATATGGGGAGATGGTAATTTTATATATGTAAGTCATGGATTAAATTTATGTAGTTATTCAGTAGATGGGTCTGGTAATTTAACACATATAGATTCTAAAGCAACAGCCTCTTCTATTAATGGAATTTGGGGAGATGGTAATTTTATATATGCTGTAGGTTATGGAATATATAGTTTCTTAGTAGATGGATCTGGTAATTTAACTCAAATAAATCATATTTATCCAGGAGGTATAGCTCAGGATGTTTATGCTGATAATAATTATATTTATATGGCAAATGAATATGATGGATTAAGAGTATATTCAGTAGATGGATCTGGTAATTTATCTCAGGTATATCATCATAATCCAGCTGGTAGTAACCGTGTTGATAATATTTGGGCTGATAATAATTTTATATATACAACTCTGCTTTATGATGGTGAAATATATGTTTATAATAAAGCCAGTCAACAAATTTTATATGAATATGAAGGAATTGGTTGGGATAATGATTCTACAATAATAAAATATATAGCTGATTGGGATTTTGGAAAAGATTATTTAATTCATCCATTAATTACCTTTGATGGGACATATGGAATTTATCCTAATATAGATGTTTATACTAAAGCGAAAACCACAATCGAAGGATCAAAAGATAAAATAAGCGACTCAAAAGAAGTGTTGGAGGACTATATGTAATGCCATCAATATCAAGAATGAATGATCATTGGACAGGAATTTGTTGCTGTCATCTAGACCATGATCCTATATGTATTCCAATGGGTGGTTTTATAATCACAGCTGGTGGTAATCATAAATCATCAGGACCAGGAGTTGCCAGATTACAAGATATGACCGTGGGGTATTGTGGACACACTGGGATCATTGTTACTTCCAGTCTTAAAAATAAAACTAATAGTAGAGGAAAAGCTACAATTGGATCACAAGTAGCAGGATGTCATAGCGGTAAAGTAATAACTGGAGACACAAAACATATAACAGGGTAGGAGATATATAAATGAAAATACCTTTAAGACCTTCGAGATTGACTGTAAGGCGGCAAACAGTTAAATATATAATAATACATCATACGGCAGAATTATATCCAGCACCTGAAAGTCAAATTGACAATGCAAAATATCAAATGCCGGGATTATTCAAAGGAGTACTTGAGCAAAAAACTGCAGATGTAAATTATCATTATGTTATTGATAAGATAAAAGAAGACTACGTAGCTGTGGTGTGCAGGCCTTTTGTGTATCTCTGCGAATATGATGATATTCATGATGATATAAATAAAAGGAGCGTGCATGTTGCATTAATGGGAAACTATGGGTACAAGGTCCCAGAAAAACGCTTATATGAGATCCTTGCCTTTAGACTCTTAAATCCTTTTATGAAAATGTTTCATATATCTCCAAACAAGATAAAATTTCATAATGAAGTAACAAACATTAAAGACTTAATGTGCCCCGGGGATTTCCTAGACAAAGAAGTTATAATATCAATGGTCAGGAGGTTTGTAATAAAATAATGCAATTATGTGATTATGGTTGTGGTAGAGAAGCAAAATATCCTTTTAAGAATGGAAAGTGGTGTTGTAGTAAATCTTATAAATCATGCCCAGAGATACGAAAAAAAATTTCAATAAAAATAAAAGAATCATGGCAAGACCCAAATAGCGGTCTTAATTCAGATTCACGTAGCATAAAAATAAGTAATTCAAATAAAGATTTATGGGAAGATCCAAATAGTGTATTTAATTCTATTTCATGTAAAGAAAAACGAAGCAATACAATGAAAAAATTAAGAAAAGATCCAAATAGTAAATATCATTCAATTTCATATAAAAAAAATTTAAGTAATAGTATGAAAGAAATATGGAAAGATCCAAATAGCGGACTTAATTCAGATATACGTAGTGAAAAAATAAGCAATATAATGAAAAATGCGTGGAAAAATCCAGATGGTGTATTAAATTCATCTTCATATAGAGAAAAACGAAGTGATACAATGACAGAATTTTGGAAAGATCCAAATAGTAAATATAATTCAAATTCATGTAAAGAAAAACAAAGTAACAATACAAAAGAAGCATGGGCTGATCCCAATAGTGAGCTTAATTTAATTTCAAAAGAAACCCGAAGTAACAATACAAAAGAAGCATGGGCTGATCCTAATAGTGGGTTTAATTCAAATTCATGTAAAGAAAAAATGATTAAATCACATTATATTACAATTGAACAAATCAAGGAACGATATCCTTTCTTTTCAAAGATAGAAGAACTAAGATATAATTCAGATAAACCTGATGAAAAAGAAATACAAGTCCATTGTATAAATCATAACTGTAAAAACTCAAAAGAGAAAGGTGGATGGTTTACCCCAACATATATTCAGCTTTATGAAAGAATAAGACATCTTGAAAAAGATTATGTCAATGATGGATGTTATCTATATTGTTCTCAATACTGTAAAGATACATGTCCTTTATATAATTTATATAGCGATCCATATAGAGATACTGGCAAACCTTATACTTCTGGTGAACTTGATGTATTTAACAAACATATTTTAAAACGAGATAATGAAATTTGCTACTACTGTAGCGACCATCATGCAACTATAGTTCATCACCTAAGACCACAAAAATTAGAACCATTCTTTGCTTTAGATCCAGATTATGCTATATCTGTTTGTAAGAAATGTCATTACAAGTATGGACATCCAACAGGTAGCCCTCATTCCACAGGCAATTTAGCAAAAATTATTTGTAGTGTAGAATCACAAAAATTTTTAAATCAAAAATTGGAGAATATATGAAAAAACTTGAACAAATCAGAATTTTAGTAGTTGGGGACATTATGCTCGATAAGTACGTTGTAACAGAAGTTAATAGAATATCTCCAGAATCACCTGTACCCATTGCAGAAGTAATAGAAGAATATTCAAATTTAGGTGGAGCAGGCAATGTTGTAAAAAATATTAGAGACTTGGGAGTACAAGTTGATTGTTTAGCTTCTATTGGAAAAGATAATAATGGTCAAATAATATCACGAAAATTCAATAATTTAAACATTGGTAATTATCTTATTAATGAATCAGAGATTACAATAGTTAAAGAACGAATTGTAGCGAATTCTAGAAAAATCCAAATGTTGAGAATTGATAGAGAAATAATTAAAAAAGTCCATCCTGATATTACTATTGAAAAACTTCAAAAATATTTTACAAATCACTCTCCAAATATTGTAATTGTTTCGGATTATGCAAAGGGGCTAATAAATAATGAAGTTATGAGCTACTTAAAAGAACAGCCTTATAAAATTATAGTAGATCCTAAGCCAGTTCATATCCCTTATTATAATGGAGTATTTATGATTACTCCAAATGAAAAAGAATGGAAAGAAATACAAATAGAATATCCACACGTACCACCTAATGTAAAATATTTATTAATTACAAAAGGAAAAAATGGGATGTATCTTGAAGATTATAATCAGTCATGGGAAATTCCTGCGGAAGAAGTACATCAAGTATATAATTTATCTGGAGCAGGAGATACAGTTATTGCAATGATAGGCGTATGTTTATCATTAGAAATAAATCCAGTTCAATCTGCAAAAATTGCAAACGCATGTGCTGCATATGTAGTAACTAAACCAGATACATCAACAGTTCCAAAAGAGTTATTTCTAAAAATTATAAAAGAAAAACAAGGATAATAAAATGACAAATACAAACGAGACAGGCACATACAAAAGACATAGACAAAAAAGAACAAGAGATATAAAGAAAAGAAAAAAAGAAAGAAGATTAGAGCGTCAAACCGTCATAGACCCCTATTTAGAAAAACTCAATAAAAAATAAAGTCTGTTTCCATTAAAGTAATTCAATCTATATATATTATATTATGAATAGGCGAATAAATAACTTTTGGAGGACAAAACTTTATGCTAGATTTTGAATTAAAAACTAAACTCTGCACAATAATTTTTTCTGAGGAAATAAAAATCCCAATACAACTCACTCCATCATCTGTAACAAATAAATTTCATATTGTAATTGATTTTATCAAAAATGTATCAGAATTTAACGGTGAAGAATTTGATATATGGTTTCAGAATTTAATAGAACAAGGATTGGATGAAGAAAATAGAGCTCTAACAGTTACAAAAAATCTTGATAAATTAAAAGAATATGTAGATGCATATTTAAATTATGTCAATATTGACTATAGTATATTTGTTGATGAAACAAAAGTTAAGAAAAACAGTATATTATTTAAAGCTGATGAAATTCAAAAAATCATTCAACTATCAAGTTATCTAAAAGTATATTCAATTTTTTCTAATAGTGAAACTTTAAAGCTTGGAAAGAAACTTCATACTTTAATTTATAATAAGTTAGCATCAAGTATTATGGAAACAGATATTATTAACAAAATTTTCACTGTTATTAAAACTAAAACATTTAGATATAATCTTACAGATAGATTTATGTGGGAATATATAAAAACAATTCAATGCAAAGATATTGGGATTCATATTATTGAAATATTCAATTTTATTATGAATCATATACTTATTCTATGTGAAGAAACAAAAAATCCAATTACTTATTTTGTTGGAGTTGTTGATGAATCAGTTAAATGGTTTCTTAGATCTGTTTATAAAGGCTCAATTGTTTATGATGATTCTATTTCAACAGAAGATATTCACGGAAGTGAAAAAGACAATTTAAGGACATATAGTTTTAATGATACTCTTGGAAGATTAAAAGGAATTGCATTTGAAAAAATATATAATGATCTTGAAAGACAAAATATTTCTATGGATGTTGATGATGAAGCTATAATTAAATTTCAAAATAGATTAAATGGTATTGATTTTACTTCTCCTTTATGTGGATGTTTAGTATTTCCAATGTTATCACAAATAACTAATATACCATATATTCATTTTAAAACAGTTTCATCAGATCATGCTGCAGTCTTATCATATTATGTTTTTAAATTATTACAAAAAACTTTTCAAGGAGAATATAAAAATGTATTCTCACTTCTTCAATTTTTTCCAAAGACAAGTCCATCAGTAACCACAACATATAGAATAAAATCTATTCATAATTATCTTGATATTCAAAATTCAACTAAAAACTTTTTCGGATTTACTACAAAGATATTACCTCATGATATACTATGTCATTATGTGGGAAGAGTATCACGAATAAATTTTATCAATTTATTAACAGGCGATGGATTATCCGGAATCCCATTAAGTAAAATAGAAGGAGAAATGATCCATTTTTATACAAAATACTTTGCAGGACAATTAGATGACAAAATTGCTACAATGACTGCTTTAATGAACTCCGACTTTTAGAACAAAATGTAAAGAGTGGAGGATTAATTATGACAAAAAAATTAAATGAAATCGAAATACTACAGGAACTTATCCGAAGCATATATGATAAAATAGACCCTGTTGATAAATTCAAATACTTAACTGACAAAAAAATAAAAGATATCTTACATGGTGAAAAACCAGGATGTTTTATGAGTTTACCAAGAATTGGTCAAGACACATCTGCTTATCTACTTCCTATATGTAATAGAGCTGGATTTGAAGATACAGATATAATTTCTTTATCAATAAAATTAGTTCAAAAATTAATATCAGATAAATCAGATTCATTTGACGTTAATGATTTAAATACTACATTATCAAAATTACAACATAAACATAATGTGTTTTCAAAAAAGATACCTCATCCAGCAAAGATGGCCGGTCATAAATCCAACACTACAAGACTGTTTAATAATATTAAGAGTCATTTAAAAAAAGGATAATAACATCAAATGGCAGATATTAAAATTCTAGATGTAAACAAATTTGCTCGTGGGATGATACCAGTAACTAATACAGAATTTCATACAAAAACTGGAGAATATCACGAGAATGGTTTGTTTTCCGAAAAAATTTTTGGTGTGGAAGGTTCATTAGATCGTTCAAAATCTTTTTCATATATGAATTTAAATACATTGATAATACACCCGACTGCTTATAAAATATTAATACGATTAGATAGAAAACTTGAAAAATTATTTTCGACTGAACAACCATTTTTAATTGAGGATGATGGAAGTTTAAAACCTGATAATAATGGAATCGTTGGTATTAATGCATTTAAAGAAATATTCCCAAAAATAAAATTTAGGGGTGATACATCTGTTAGAGAAAAACTAATAACTATATTACAAAATAGCTATAAAGATAAAATTTTATTCATTGACAAACTACCCATTATTCCTCCCGATCTTAGACCAATTTTTCAAGATGAAAATGGAATGTGGTTAATTGATGAATTAAATAATATTTATGTATCAATATTAAGAAAATCATTTCAAATAAAAAGTGCTGGAAAAAGTGGAGCTTTATATGATTTATTAAACTTTGGAGTTCAGAAAGCTATTAATGAACATGATAAATTTATTAAAACTAAAATTGGAAAGAAACGAGGATTAATAAGAGGATCTCTTTTAGGAAAAAGAGTTGATTATTCTGGAAGAGCAGTTATTACTCCCGGGCCTAAATTAAATGTAAATGAAGTTGGGTTGCCTTTAAGAATGGCAGTTTCTCTTTTTGACCCATTTATAAAACATTATTTTTTATTTTCAAAAATCTTTAAAAAGAAAGATGAATTAGAAAAACAAATACAATCATATACAGGATTAGATTTATCCGTTGATAGTGTTCAGAGAGTTATCAGAGCAATTAAAGCTGGGGATACAATCCCACCCAAATTAAGAAAAATGTTTTTTGATGCAACTGAAATTGTAATGATGAATCGAGTTATTTTGGCTAAACGAGATCCTGTACTTCATGATTCTTCTTATAGAGCATTTACACCTATTCTAATTGAAGGTAATACAGTTCAAATGTGTACACTTGAAGTGGGAGGATTCAATGCTGATTTTGACGGAGATCAAATGGCGTTTTTTCATCCTTTAACAACTGAATCACAAATGGAAGCAAAAGAAAAAATGATGCGAGCAGTAGGTAGTAAAAATGACACTGATGTTACTTTTGAGATTTCTAAAGAAATGGTTGTTGGTTTATATGTAATGACAAAACCATCTACTATAAAAACATCACCCGTTGCAATATCTAAAGATATTTTAGAGAAAGCTACAAATCCATATATTCCCGTTAAATATGGAGGTAAGAATACCACAATGGGAAGAGCAATTTTTAATAGTGCATTACCATCAGGATTTAGATTTATTGACACAATAATTACAAAAAAAATTGTAAACGGATTAATTCCTGAACTTATTGATAAATATGGAGAAGAAATTACAAAAAAATCTTTATCAAAAATTGCAAAAATAGGATTTAAATTTGCAACAATAATGGCAACAACCTTTAGTTTAGATATGATTGAAATCCCAGATTCAATTAAAAGAATGAAAGAACAATTGGAAGATGCATCTCCGGAAGAAGCTTCTAAGTTATTAAAACAAATGGAAGGAATGCTTAAAGAACATTTAAAAAATACAGGGCTTGCAGATTTAATTGAGTCTGGAGCAGGTAAAGGATGGGGTCAACCAATGCAAATTCTTGTTGCAAAGGGAATTATATCAGATCCAAAAGGAAGACTATTAGACCCCATTAAAGGTTCATTTTCTGAAGGTCTAACAAACCAAGAATTCTTTAATGCTTCATCTGGTGCAAGAAAAGGATTAGTTGATAGAACATTAAATACAGCATCAACCGGATATTTTACAAGACAGCTTGTATATTTATTATCTCCGGTAGAGGCTAATCCACATTTAAAAGATTGCAAGACAAATAGAACTATTACATTAAGGCTTAATAAAACTATGATTAAAAGATTACATGGAAGATATATAATTAAAAATGGAAAAGTTATATCTTTCAAAGCTAGTGATTATAAACCTGGCGATGTTGTGGATTTAAGAACTCCTATTTATTGTAAAAGTCCAAAGATCTGTTTAACTTGTTATGGAGACTTGGTTAAAAGACATAAGAGTCCATATATTGGTGTGTTAGCTGGCACATCAATTGGAGAAAGAGGGACTCAATTAATTATGAGAACATTCCATACGGGTGGTGCTGCTACAGTTATAACAAGAGACATATTAACAGATATTCTTCAAAATGATCCTTTGATAGAAATTAAAAAACAACAATTATCAAAATATTTAGAACAAGTTGATGATAAATTAATTGCTTTAAAACCATGTAAAGTTTCTATTGATATGAGTAATTATAAATTAAATGATAACATGGAAGTTAAAGATAATATAGTTTGGGTTAAAAATCTTTTATCACAAATAGAATTTGACGATTTAATTTTTGCTATGATTTTAGATTACAATATTGAACTACAAAAAACCAAATCTATAATTAATAATCAAACAACAATTTTAGAATATAATAAAGGAGATGTGATCCTCACTGTGCCACTTGCTACAGATGATATTAAAGATCAAGTGAATTATGTGCAACGATTAGTTGGGGGTAGAGAGTTATATAAGAATCCAGAACATTTATTATTAAAAGTATTTAAAGTATATAGCGAACTTTCAGATATGGATATTGTTAATTTTGAAATATTAATATCACAATCATTGAGAGATAGAACAACTCCAGAAATCCCAGCAAGATTAGGTAAAAAATGGGATCCAATAATGGTTAATCTAAAAAATAATGTATTTGCTTCTGGTTTTATTCAGGGACTTGCATTTGAAAATATAAATAAAGCTATCGAGACTGGATTGGTTTCAGAACATGATTTAGACCCATCAATATTAGAAAGATTAGTAACAGGAGAATTAAAGTAATGATTCAATTTAAATCTTTGGTTCAATATACTAGAGTAGTTGATGGAATTAGATTTCCACAAAATAATAAAGAACCTTTTTTGCTTGTATATTTTTCGGAAAATTCTAATCTTATTGAAGATTATCCAAAGTTGAATTTAAGATTAGTTGATTTAAAACATGTGGTCGTACCCTTGACAAAAATTCCTAGAACTCGAATGACACCAGCATTTAAAAAGATATATCAACAATATAAATTATTACCTTATGCATCCAATATGGCATTCCCAAAAAATCGAAATATATTATATGATTTATCTAATTACTTAAATGCAATTGATGTTATGTATAAACCAACAACATATAGGCAAAGAGCTGGATTTTTAATTAATAATGCTTTATTAAAAGCATTTGTTACATTCCCAAGTAATTATAAAAAAACATTAATCTATTCTATTGATATGACAAAAGATTTAAATTCATTTGTCAATAGAAAAGTATTTCCTCTTTTACGGCATATTAAAGATGGAGATTTATATTTTGATAATTTAATTTTAGCGATGGTTGGGGAAACAGATACCAGATATAGATTATTAATAAAAAATGGGGAATTTAAATTTAGTAGACTTTTTCAGCTTTTAAAACGTATAAAACCGATTAGTTCTGAAGAGGAACAAGAAGAAGAGATCAAAAATGCTTCCCAGGTCGTTTACAGCACCGTTTCTAATAAGATAGATGTTAGTGGTAGGGGAACTGTAAAAAATGCCATTCACGACTATTTAAGAAAGGACAAAAAAACATTTGAAAAAGCTTCATCAAATGAACTATCATCTGATGAAATAAATAGGGCTACAATCGCTTCAATCTTATTTAAAGTCAATGGAAATTTGGAAAAATCAAAGAGACTTGCGAAATCAATTCCATCTAAAAACTTAGCTATTGCAGTTAAAAAAATAAGTAGCCAATATAAAGACGAAATGTTAAAACCACAAGAAACTATAAATACAAGTGAGATGATAATCAACAATCAATCTAATATTCCAAAAAGAGTTGATAACAAATCACCTGAGCATATTTTTAACAAACGACAAATAGATTTTCAAACTAATCTTAGAAAAGATTTGATCAATGCATTTAAAGTTTTAGAGACTCAAGATATCCCATTGAAATTTAAATCTTTTAAAATGTCAGATTTACCAAGTAAAATGGGAGAAATAAGAAAGTCTGATGTCGCTCTTATTACAGTAATCTTGGTAGATAAATTTGGCAATGAGCACATTATTCATCTTGAAATTCCAAAGATTGATCCTAACACTGGAACCTTTAGAGTTAATGGTGAAAGAAAATGTTTAATAAATCAAATATCAATAAATCCAATTAGTTTTCCAAAAGAATTTGATTCTAAATTTGAAAGCTCATATTCAACATTTCATATTTATAGTAAGAGAACTAAAACCAAACAATATCTAGAATCATATATGGGATCATTCCGTCTGCCATTTATTATTTTATTATCTTACGCATTTGGATTTGAAAAAACATTAAAACAATATAAAATTAAACATACAATTACAGAAACAAAACCTTCTAAAGATAAACTATTCTGTAAAGTTCCATTATCATATATTGTATTTGAAGGTTTAGATACAAATCTTAAAAAAGAATTAGCTCAATCTTTTATACAAGCTAAAGTTATAAATTATAAAGTAGAACAAGAATTCGGTTCAAAAGAATATTTTAATGATTTAATAATTGCTATAACAGGCAGAGTAGATTCAACATATTTAATAACAAATAATGTTAAATATATAGTAGACCCTATTGCTAAACAAGTGTTAGTTAATCAACAACTTCCTAGTAATTTGTCTGTTATTATGGAATATATGGCAACCAAAGCAGTCACGGGATTTGTGCAAGATAGAAATGATATAACAAATCAAAGAATAAGAAATTCTGAAATTCTAGTCCATCTAGCACAAAAACAAATTTTAGCAGCATATACAGATTATAAAAATCAAGTATTGTCTGGTAATGAAGATGCCAAATTAACATTACAAGAAAATAAATTAATGAGTCAATTTATTAATTTAGAAATAGTTCAAAATATGGAATATGCAAATCCAGTTGAAGAGATGGCTACAATTACAAAAGTATCACCAGTTGGTAAAACAGTTGGAGGTATTCCTGATAAACAAGCTATTCAATTAGATGCTAGAAATGTACACCCTTCATATTTTGGAAATATAGATCCATTAGATACAGCAGAAGGTGGAAATATTGGTATTACTCAACAGTTAACTGTTGATGCATATATTACTTCTGCTAGAGGAATGTTTTCTCAAAAAGAAATTACCAATAAAGAAAACTCTGGAATGCTTTCAACTACAACAGCAATGATTCCATTCATTGAAAATAATGAAGGTGCAAGAATCATAATGGCTGCCAATCAAGCTAAACAAATGCTTCCATTAAAAAATCCAGAAGCACCAATCATTCAATCTGGTTATGAATCTACATTAACAAATGTTCTATCTGATGCTTTTATTAAACGATCACCTTGTAACGGGAAAGTAATAAATATAACAAAAGATTCTATCAATATATTATGTCGAGATAATAAAAAACAACAGGTTGATATTACACCACAACATTTAAAATCTGGATCTGGTGTTGATACTTTAAGTGTTTTTACACCTCGAGTTAAGGAAGGACAAACTATTAAAACAAGACAAATCGTTGCAGAAGGTGGGTGTATGTCGGGTGGAAGTATATCTTTAGGACGAACTCTCTCTGCATGTTATATGGCGTATAAGGGATATAATTTTGAGGATGGTATTGTCATAAGTGAAACTGTTGTTCAAAATCAAAAGCTAACATCTCTTCATGGTATAGCTATAGAAGTAACTGTTGAGGAAGGTGATAGAATAGTTAAACTTGCCGATATTGGACAAAAAACTAAAAAGGGAGATCCTCTATTTGTAAAAGCAATAGGAAGTCTTGAAGAATTACTAGGTGGTACATTAGAAGAGGAAGAAGATGAAACAGCAGATATTTATGATGGAAAATATATCAAAAAAAGTCCGGGTGGGACTATAGTAGATATTGAAGTCTTTTCAAACTTTTCAGATGATCAATTTCCAGAATTAAAAACTCTTATTAATAGAACCAATAGAAGATATAAAAAACCATCAAAAGAAAAATTTAAAGATAGAGGAACTACTGTCAAAGGGATCTTAATTAAATTTAAGATTGAACAAGAGTTACATATTGGGGTTGGAGATAAATTATGTAATAGATATGGAAATAAAGGAATAATCTCATTGATTGAAAAAGAAGAGCTTATGCCAAGAACTCCGTGGGGAGAAAGAATAGAAATTATCTTTAACCCACTGGGGGTTGTTAGTAGAATGAATATGGGGCAAATGTTTGAGCTTTATTGTGGGCTCATTTCAAAAACACTAGCTTCCAGAATTATAAAGAGTAAAAATAAAGCAGAAGTTGTAAAATTATTTAGAATTGTATTAGGTAAATTGGATACTTCTCCTGGAAAACAATTCGCAAGTTCGTTTGTTAAAAATATAGAAAAATTAGGACCAAAACAATTTAAAACAATGGTAGATCAAATTAGAACAACTAAATCTGTTCCAATAATTATTCCTCCATTTAAAGCCCCCTCACATAAAGATATTGCAAATACTTTGAAAGTTCTTGGGTTAAAAACAGGTTATAAATTAAAGCTTCCAGAATATAATACAACAACTAAAAGTAATGTACCTTTTGGATATATTTATATGTCAAAATTAGAACATATTGGAGCAAATAAAATACATTCAAGGTCAACTGGTCCAATGGTTGGTAAAACATCTCAACCAACTGGGGGCAAAAGAAAAGAGGGTGGTCAAAGGATAGGTGAAGGTGACACATATGCTCTATTATCTTATAATTGTCCTACAGTTTTATCTGAATTATTAGGACCTCTTTCTGATGATGTTGCAACTAAAAAAGAGATAGAATCAGATATAATTCAAACAGGGTCAGCTGAGTTTAGAGAAACAAAAGTATCTCCGACAAAAGATTTATTAAATGCTTATTTTATAGCTTTAATGTTGGGAAATTAAAAGGAGTCTAAAATGTCTGAAAAATCACAGTTAGCACTTTGTGGAGAATCTAATTTCTCGCCGGAAGAATTAGATGATGAAGAAACATTTTTTGATATTACATCTAAAGCTATTTTACATTCTTCCGAAATAGATATTATAAATAGTATCGGAACAGATGATTTTAAATACACTTATAAAGAACTAATTAATGATATTAAACAATTTTCGTTTAGAAATCAAAGAAGATTTATAGAAGAAGTTTTAGAAAAAATAAGTGAGATTTATGATTTTGAATTTCCTTCAAAAGTCGATATATATAACATAAATGATATAAATGAATTATATCATTTTATGGAATTTGTAGAATTTGATAACATTAATTTTATAAGTAGGGTATGGAAATATTTAAGAAAAGATATAAAAGGATTAGATATTGAAAAATTCTGTATATCAAATGCAATTAAAATTATAAAAGAAGTTGAAGACCAGATACAATCTCATGATTTTAATGAGAAAATTACTTTATTTTTAAGAACATATTATAAAGATAAATTTATTAAATGGTTTGTTCGTCAAACCGAAAATTCTAAAATCGAAATAATGATAGAACAAATATAATGAAAGGAGAATATCTATAAAAACATATAGGAGATTAGTAATATGGATGAAAAAGGTTATTTAAATATGTTAATTGAGTCAAAAAATAAATCTAAATTAAATTTTAAGGAACATAAATTACAAGAGAGTTTTGCCTGGCAACCAACTACTGTATATGTTCATAAGCTTGTTAAATATGATAAAGTTATTGAAGAAAGATTAAAGAATTTGGTAATATCTGGTGTTTTAAATAATACTAAAAATGTTTATCTATATTCTTTTATCCATCCAGATGCTGAATTTTGTTTATCCATGACTTCAGGAACATTAATTAAAGGAAGGTTTTCTGGAAAAGCGTGGAGTTCATATGTTGATCCAATGAAATTAATGATAAATAAAAGAATTGGAGCATCAGGTTTTAGTTTAGAAAAAATTCATGAAAATAAGTTTACAAGTAATATGTTTTTAGCTTCAGGAAGAAATGCTTCATTTCAAAAAATAACCGAAGTTCCATGTGAAGCAATAGGTACCACAATTCCAATTGTAACAATTCCTATTAATTATATATGGGAAAATTTTAGAACAAAATTAGATACCCCAAATAAATTAAAAGTTTCAACATTACAATTCAAACGAGGAAAATTATTTTCACTTCCTCAGATAGTTACAAAGTCAAACTATATATATGAATATAAAATGATAGCCAAATAATGAAAGGAGAATATTTATGAAAAAAATACCAACAATTAATATTAAAAAAGGAGATTTTAACTTAACCGTACCCCGAGAAGAATTGGTTGAGGTAAATGAAACTGCAGATGGAGTTTGTTTTAATTTTAAAGGTGGACTTTCTCTAATGCAGATTGAACAATTTATGAAGAGCCATACAAAACAACTGATTAAAAATACTGTAGATAACTTTCCTAATACAAATTTGATTGTAGATCTTAATGATCCCAATACTCCAATAAGAGTTGACGCAACATAAAATTCATTTATAAAATTTATATCTATATATATTAATAATTGAAAGGAAATGTTTTAAGTTAATTTTTAGGAGACTGAATGTAATTCCTGTAGCTCAATTGGTAGAGCAACTGTCTTATACACAGTATGTCTTAGGTTCAATTCCTAACAAAATATTACATTTACCACTCCTATTTTTATTTTCTGTAGAGACTTTATATAGTTTCAGATTATCTATTGGAGATGAATACCTATAACTATATCTACTATTCTACACTAGTATATTCTATAACGTTATTAATAAGACCAAAGGGTCAAGAGTTATTAATGATGTTATATCAGCATTTTATGTCTAAGAAGACTTTGTGTATTTTCAGAATACAATGCAATGATACTGCGTTCTCGTATACCACCTAAATACATATATACTTCTGGGCACCATTTTAAAGGACTGGATGTAGTTTCAGAAAACTTTGATTTTTCACCGATCTACATCCATCACCTTTTTATTTGAATTATAGTAGGGAAGTGAATTTAACTTTATTGTTATATTGATTGTCCGTCGGTAAAAATGAGAATAAAACTAAAATAACTTTAGAAAAGGAGAAAAAGAGAATGACATTAACTATCGACTCTGGAATTTTACAATATATTCCAAAAGGTTCATACTACGAAAAGAAAGATGAACAGTTTGACAAGATTTTTAAAATGTGGAATGAATTATTTAAACACGATAGAACATTATTTACCCTTTCAACTCTTCTTGAGGGAACTGGATTTTCTAAAGGTATGATGACTCATCTTCTTTTAAGCAATCCAATAAAAAAAGGAAGTGGTAAAGATCTAATGATTCCTGATGGATTGGATGAAGATTTTGAGAAAAATGTAATTATGTATAATCTTGCAAAAGAAAAAACTCCACGAGCTTTAAAGAATCTGTTATTATTAGCAGGTAAGGATATAAATTCTAGACGAGTTAACAATTCCAGAACAAGAAAGATTATACTTGATTTTTTATTCAAAGATAAACAACCAAGAGAATTAGATAGTATGGCAATTAACTTTAAAAAGAAAATGGCCACTCTTATTAGACATGCTCTTGGAAAATATGATCTTCACAAAGTTCTTAATGAAGATAAAAAAACTATTAATAAATTTTTTGGAAAATATAATACAAAACAAATTTTACCTATAATCTATCATTTATTTGATAAACAACATCCTTTAATGAAATTTGGTACTACTGTATATTACCCAAAAATTAATGCTTACTGGGAAGCTCGAATTGCTGCACAACTCGGGGATGTTGATAAATTCAAAAAACTTTTGAAATATCTTCCTGTAAGAACTTCTATGGGATTCAGAAATACATTTAAATTAGATATTGATAAAGAAGAAATTTATAAAAAATCAACAATGGGTACTCGAGAAAAACTACAAATGGAAACAGCGGCTAAAAAATCTGGAGTGAAAGTTAAAGTCAATTATTCAAAACAAGATTTGTATGATTTGTGGAAAGCTTTGTATCATAAAATCATAACTGGGGATAAAACTAATATATCAAAGATAAAGGATACAATTGACAAAAAACAAGAAAAACTCCCTTATATTGATCTTGGAAGTACAGTTGTTATTATTGATGCATCTCATTCTATGATGGGAAGTAAAGAAAGACCATTACATCCATTTTTAACTAGCCTTTGTATTTCAGCTACATTGAATAATATTAAAGAAATAATATTTACAGGAGGGTATACTTCTGAAGGCGTTTTAATTCCTTCTGGGTCTACAAGATTATGGTCAGGGTTATTAAAAGCTGTAGAATTCGAACCCAAAACAATTGTAGTTATTTCTGATGGTTACGAAAATACAATGCAAGGAATGTTTAATAAAGTATATAAACATTATAAAGGAAAGGGTTATGAATTCAATCTATTACATATCAATCCTGTATTTGCTGCGGCAGCTAACAAAGGTAGTGCAAGAAGATTAGTTACAGATATTAATCCTATGCCAGTTGGAAATTATAAGTATCTAGAAACAGAAATTATTTTTAACAAGATGATTGAAAATACTAATCTTGTTAAAAATCTATTAGTAAACAAATATCAAAAGATGATTGGAGGAATTAAAATATGATAAATATTTTACAAAAATTCAAAGACCTACAATTTGGGGAACCACAAACAGATCAACAAATGACAGTTATCCCAATAGTTGGAGCTGATCGAGGGGATGTTGCGGAACCATCTAATATAACCTTCCAAAAAACATCAAGTTATGGAACAATGGTTTTTGAAAATATAGATACAAAAGTTGGAATTATTCCCTCTAATTATATGACAAGAGGTAAAAGTGCTCAAGATCATGCCATGAGTGGTTCTGGAATTGTTCTTCCTGGAAGGACAAGTTTCAATAATGCATGTTGTATTGAATCAAGTCAAGGGGGAATGCTAAGTGGAGCTGAAAATTTAGATATTCTTCCGGCTAGTTTGAGAAAAGCTTTTACTGACATGCAACTTAGACGTGAAAAAGGATATAGTAAATTGTGGCCAAGAATTAAAAATTGGTTAAAAGGTATACCAGGCATTAGAACTGGTGATGCACATCTAACATATTTTTATGATGATCCTACTTATAAAGATGCAATAGAATCATTTTGTGCTGCATTTGAACCTGTCCCAAATCAATTGGGAGCTTTCATCCTTTTTGAAGGAATCCCTATTGGTATTGAAATTATGCCTACTGCAAATCATTGGGCAGAATATTGGGAATTGTTAATTCGTGGTTGTTACGGAGCAGAATTAGTAAAACTGCAAGCAACCAATGAAATAAAAAAGAGTTCAACATTAATAATTCCAAATATACCTGATGATTCATCCCCAGAAGAAATTGAAAAACTATTTTCAAATTTCTCTCATTCTATACAATCATCAATGATTCCATTATTAAACGCTATACAGATTACTGGTAGAAATTCAGATGTAAATGCACATGGTTTACATATTGAAGTTCTCAAAACAGATTCTGGTGGCGGTGGAGATATTATTACTCAAAATACTGAACCTATTTATTTATCTATTGTTTTATAGGTGACTCATGGCTGATATATTAATAAAATTTCAACGTAGAATTGTGAGTTATCTATATGGATGTAAACCAGTAATTTGGATTAAAGTAGCTGATTTGCTAAAGCTGCTTAGTAAAAATGATGATAAAAATCGTCACCTATTAGAAGTACCAAAAAAGTTAAGAGAAAATGATAATCTGCAGGATTAATTGATTTTAGATTAATCTACTGGGTTATTGTTATTGCTCTATTGAAATAAAACTGCCGCCTCTCGCCTTCATTGGTTATTGGTATGGGTTTTATTCTTAATTCCGAAAGGAAAAAGGATAAGATTTATACTAATGCCAATGAAGGTGAGGAGCGGAAAGTATACTTATCTTTTTTCCTTTTTGTTTCTAATTACAAATAAGGAGTTATTACAATGAAACAACGAAGTCTTGAACAATTCATCGAAAGATTAGATTGCGATGTATATCCAATTACTATTCTAAAGTTTTTATTAAATAAAGGAAAAATTCTATCATATTTTAATAAAGCGGTAGATCCTGATTTTAAAGTTAGAATGATGTATAAAGTTAATTATAGTGAGTGTGAACAATGTCAAGAAAAAACTAAAGAATTGGGAGTGTTATGTAGACAACATACTTCTATTCAAAGAGTATTGACAGCTAATCGAGTTGCTCTTGATTTAGATACAAATGTTTATTTTTATAAGAATGAAATATTTAGAATGGTTGGAAACAAATTAGTAATAATATATTGCCCGCACCCAAAATTAATCAAAGGTCCAATAACTGATTTGAAGGTTAGAAAAGTTAACCCAATAACAGTTGAGGATTCGTCTTTAATAAAACTGCCGACATATAATATAGTTAGACAATATATGTCGTCAGAGTTAATGAACGAATATATGAGGTGTTGGTTTAATTATGATTTTTCAATTATCACTGTACCAAATGATCGAAATAAAAGTAATTGGTGCTTAGCATCAAATTATTAAAAACAAAAAAAAAGAAGGAGGAAACATTACATGAGTCCAAACATTGATGATTATTCAGATATTGAAGGTGGAGGAGTTGTTAGTAAAGAACCAGTAAAACCAGAGGATGAATTTTTCCATAGTATTTACATTGCTGGACAGTCCAGATTAAATCATATTAATATTACCGAAGAAGCAAAAAAGATCCAAGTTAGAGGAGTTCAATATAATTTAACAGAAGCTAATATGATTATTATTCATGTCAAAGAAATACTCGCAAAAATAAAACAAGGAGCTAGAGGAGAAATAACAGAATGTTTTTCATATAAAGATGGAAGTGCTCCCTGGTTTGGAACTACAAAAACTCCAGATGGAGGTCAAAGACAATGCCCATTAAATTCATCTGAAAGAGCTGTAGTAGAATTTTGTAAAGATTGTAGATCTCAAATTTTAGTAGCTGGGATTTATTGTGATGCAGCTGGTAAACCAATTTTATCAGAAAAGAAAACACCAATCTTTGTTTTTATACGTGGTAAAGGAATGAAATATAGTAACGTATCTGATTATTTAGGTGATATGTATAAAAAGGATCTTACACCAATTTTTACACCAGTTACAGAAAGAACCACAAAATTTGAAAAAGCGAATGTAAATAACAAACGATTTGTAACCAAACTTACTGTTGGTGAAGCAAATTCATCATTTGGTCCAAAAGATATTTTTATATTAACGTCTGGTCAACAAATTCCGGATGATAACGTTATTGAAATTCTAAAAGTTAGTCAAAAAACTAAAGATAAATTTATTGAAAAATTTGATTGGTCAAAAGGTGTTGGTTCATCTCAAGTAACTGACCAATCCCAACAAGCAGATGGTGTATTGAATATGGGTGGTGATGAAACTCTACCTAAAACAGAAGATCCGCCAAAACCAGAACCAGAACCAGAACCAGATTCAAAACCGTTTAGTTTTGATGATGTTCCATTTTAACTAAAACCGAATGTTATTTTTAACCCTTAATTAATTACCAGGAGAATGAATTATGCCAACAAGTGAAAAACAAAAGCATGAAGAACAGAAATACTACGAGAGATTAAATATCTCAGTTTTATCAATTACAAAAATTAAAAATTTAATTAAAAAAGATATTATTGATACTCTCAATGCATGGGAAAATAAAAGATATGTTGATAAACAATGTTTTAGAATAATCGGTCCTGCTGGTGTTGGTAAAACAGATATTTGTGGGCAATTAGTAAATGAGTTATCTAATGAAACACCCCATAAATTTTCTATGATAATGGTAAAAGCTCCCGTTTTGTCAAGAGATGATTTTATCATTCCGTTTCCAGTTACTAATAAAGATGGTGCTACTACATTTAAAATGTTATATTCAGATTTTGTACCTGTTGAAGAAGATAGTTATGGAATCTTTGTAATAGATGAATTTTCAAGAGGAGATCATGCATTACAACAATTGTTATGGCAAGCAATGAATGAATATGCTATCCATTTACATCATTTCCCAAAAGGTTGGTTTGTTATAGCAATTGATAATCCAGATGATTCGGAATACCAAATGGATATAATGGAAGATGCTGCTGGTCTTAGACGACAGTTACATTTATACTCCGAAGTAAGTGCTAAAGATTTTCTACAATATGCAATTCAACAAGGATATCATAAACTGGTTATAGAATTTGTACAAACTCACCCTGATTATTTATATGATTTTGAATCACAAAAACAGGGATCTGTATATGCAAATCCAGCCAGTTATGAGAAATTATCAGACCATTTAATTAAAATTGATATGAATGGTGGAGTTTCAAATAATTATGAAACCGTTGAAATTATAGCATCTGGTCTTTTAAATACTAATATGGCAAAAATGTTTATAAGTTTTGCTAGAGACCAAAGAGATATTAATCCAAAAGATATTTTCTATGATTATAATTCTGTTAAAAAACCAATTGAAGCTTTTGTAAAAGATGGAGATAATTCCATGTTAAGTCAAATCATGGTCAGTTTTTGTACTTTTATGACATCTTCAATGCCAGAATTTGATAAACAACATTTGAATAATATTGAAAACTTCTTACTGTTGATGCCAATTGATACCTCTGCTCTTTTCATATCTCAGGTTGATTCGTTTGATAGATCATCAGAAGAATTTAAATATATGACTAAGATACACATTTCTCTAATGAAAATATCCAAAAAATACAGAAAAGATTTTTACGAACCAGTTGTGGCTGTTGGTCGATCTAATTAATTTTAACCGGTGTTGTTTTGATTTAATCAAAACGGGAATGGGTGGGCAAATGTTAAAGGAGATAAAATGATTTCATCAGACGAACGATTGAAAAATCTCATTGCGAAATTTGTATTAAAATATAATTACTGGGGTTATTTATTTTCAAGAATCAGAAGAAAACCAGTATATAATCTACCATCAATAATGGGAGTTGGACCAGAACCAGATGGTACTATTACTTTAGCATATCAACCTGATTTAGTTGATAAAACAGATGATGCTAACTTAACTTACGTTCTGGAACATGAAGGAATGCATTTATTAAATAAGCATTGTGCAAGATTATTAAGAATAGTAGCCAATGACTTTGGAACATTTAAGTTAATGGGTAAGATGAAGCTATGGAATATTGCTGCAGATTGTTGTGTAAATTTACAAGCTCGACTACCTGATACAATAACGATTGCTGACAAAGTATGGCCTCTTGAATTTCCAAAAAAATATGGTTTAGAAGATGGGATGTTAAGTGAAGCTTATTATCTAGAATTGTTAAAAAGAAAACAAAAACATGATAAAGATAATAAAGGAAAAGGAAAAGGAAGAAAAAGTTTTGGTGTAGCTCCAATAAGTACTGGAAAGAATGGAATGGATGATCATTCAGGGTGGTCAAATATTAAAGGCGTCTCTGATTTAAGTTCTCTTTCTAGAAAAATTGATTCTCATCTACAAGATATTATTAAAGAGTCTGTTAAAACCTTCAATAAAGATAGGGGAAGAATGCCGTCCTATATTGAAAGTTTAATTCAAGGAGCATTAATGCCTCCAAGAGTTCCATATTATCAAATAATAAGAAAGTTAGTTCGTGGTAGTAAAATGAGTAAATTTAAAAGATCATTTACAAGAATAAATAGGAAAAGAACTTATGTTTTTGCTTTTGGAGAAGAAGAAAATATGCCAGCAATTTCTCCATTTCCAGGAAAAACTAGAGACTTTTCATTTAAAATTGTTATACTGATTGATACTTCAGGAAGTCAGGGACCAGATGATATTAAAGAAGCTCTTTCTGGAATTAAAAATATTATAGATACTGATAGACATACTCAAACCACTGTACTTGAAATTGATACAGTAATTCATAAAGAATATAAAGTGAAAAAGGTTAGAGATATTGATCCTAAAATCATTGGTAGAGGTGGAACAGAATTGGGACTTGGGCTTAAAAGAGCCAGAGATCTTTCATGTGATGTATGTTTAGGATTCACTGATGGTTACACAGAAGATATAAACAGAATTCCTAGAAAATATCTACCAAAAAAAATAATTTGGATTATTGGAGCTAATTCTGGTACATCTGAAAATATAAATAAAACAGGATTTGTAGTTAAGGTTCCTGATATGTAAGGAGTAAATATGCTGAGAAAACCGATTAATTTATTTACATATATTTTAGCTTTTATAGTTTGGGGATATTCATTTGGTAATGGTTTAATATATCTAATTATTGCTATTGGTTTATTATTTCACTCATTTATGAGCTGTGATACAATAGATATTAGGAGAAATTCATGACTAAAAAAGATTATTCTGCAAAGGATATTACAGTATTAGAAGAAATTGAACATATTCAACTCAACGCAGGGATGTATATAGGCTCAACAGAAAATCCTGTGCATTTGTTGGAAGAATTAATTGATAATTCTCTCGATGAAATTTTAGCTGGATATGCTAATATAATTGCTGTAAATATTGACACCAAAAATCATGTTTATGCTGTACTCGACAACGGAAGAGGAATACCAATTTCTAATAATACTCCTATAACAATTTCGTCAAAACTATTCTCTGGAGCTAAATTCCAGGATAGGAAAAGTGCATATGAGATTGCAGCTGGCATCCACGGAGTGGGACTTGTTGCAGTCAATGCATTGAGTTCAGAATATCAAGTTGAAATTTATAGAAATGGTAACTATGCTAAATTTGAATTTATCAATGCAAAATTAAAGAAAAAGAAAATTGTTTCATATAAAGAAACTATACCATTTTCAACAAAGATTCAATTCAAACCAAGTAAAGAAATATTTGAAACGTTAGTTCCAGACATTGATAGGATACGAAAAAGACTTACAATAGCTGCTGCAGAACTGCCTGATGATATAATCTTGGTTTTAAATGTTGATGGTAAAAAGGAAATATTTAAATTATCAACCGAAACATTTTTTAAAGACTATTGTTTAACCAATAAAGAAATACCTATTTTAACATTTGAATCAAATACTCCTCCAGAGAAATTTAAAGTCATGATGGCATATGAAATAGAAGGAAGTGTAGCTCCAAAAATATTATCATCTGTAAATCTATTACCAGTTGATGGTGGAGGAGCTCATATCAATACATTCTCTGATATGTTAAAAAACTTTTTTCAACTTAAAGCTAAAAAACTTGATTATACATTTCAAGCAAGAGATTGTATGGTTGGGTTAAGAATATATTTATCTCTTAACCTTAAGAACCCAAAATTTGGTGGACAAGCTAAACAAAAATTAATTAATAGAAAGAGTGAATTTACTAAACTCATTAAAGTTTTAAAAGATGAGTTTGAATCATTCGTAACTAAAAATCCAGAATTTCTTGAAATATTATTAGAACGATTTCAATCGTACAGAAAAAAGCTTGATTCTAAAGGTTTTGTACAGAATAATATAAGTAAACGAGCGTCAACTAAATTTACTAAATTAAGAGATTGTACAACCAGAGAAGGGGAGTTGTATATTGTGGAAGGTGAATCTGCTGGAGGATCTATATTACAATCTAGAGATACTGCCATACATGCTGTCCTTCCATTAAAAGGAAAATCAATTCCAAATATTACAACTAAAAAAGATGTCCTTAAAAATAAGGAAGTTGAAGAATTAATCAGAGCTATTGGAACAGGCATAGACGCACATTTCAATATGAAAAATCTCAGGTATAGTAAAATTATATGTGCCACAGACGCTGACCCTGATGGAAATCATATTGCTTGTTTATTAACTACTGTTATAGCTGTATTACTTCCTGAAATTATAAAACAAGGAAGATATTATATAGCTCAAACTCCTTTATTTGCAATAAATGAAAAGAAAATATTTATTCCTTTATGGACAGAAGAGGAGTTAGAAAAAGCTAAAAAAGATAATAGAAATATTAGTAGATTTAAAGGATTGGGAGAATTAAATCCTAAACAATTGAAGGTATGTTTATTAGATGTTAAAACGCGGCATCTGATTCCTGTTACATATAGTAGTGATATGGAATCTCTTATGAAAATATTTTCAAGTGCTGATGAAAAAAGAAAGTTGTTAGATAAAATTTAAGGAGGAGAATACAACATTGGAAATAAAACCATCAAAATTTATTATCAAACTAATCAAAAACTTTTTTACTCGGTATAAAATCACACAAATATTAAAATATAATGACAAAAAAATAGATAGAATTGAAAAACTTATAGAGATAATAATTAGTGAATTAGAATTAGATAATAAAACTTATATTGATTTTGATTTACAAGAAGTAAACAAACTTTTTGATATTGAACATAAAAATATTAAACTATTTTCTCTTCCTATTCAAGAAAAATTAAATAGATATAGTTATGATATTAATTCTTTTAATAAATATTATAAAAAAATGTCCAATGAATATTTTGATTTTACTGATGGTGTTTATTATACAGATCTAATTATGTTATTACCAAATTATAGTATTCAACAATTTATCAGTAGATGGTTAATGATTTTTACTGGTTATGATTATAAAATAGAAAATAAATTTAGAAAAATAAAAAGGAGAATAAATAAATGGATATTTTAATCACATCAAACTCGGAAGAAAATATAAATTATGCAATAAGACATAACATATGGCAAACAAAAAGAACTTTTCATAATGTTAATGAGGGCGATTTAGCATTTATAAAAACTAGAGGCGGAGACGAAATCAAATTTTTTGGTATAATAGAAACAGTTGGCCAAGATACTATTCGTAGATGGCCGGATAGTGATTATGATGAAAATTCTTCAGGAGAAACAGAATTTACAATTAAGGTTAAACCTATTAACCTTCAAAGTTTTAAAGGAAATCACGGAGCTATAAAATATAGACAATAATAATGAAAAAAGAAAGTTGTTGGATAGAGAAAATTAATGAGTAAAAATATAAAAGAAATCGAAAAAAAGATTTTTAGAAGTTACTAATTTAGTTTATAATCTTAAAAAGGAGAATATATGTACGAAGAAATAAATACTAGAGTAGAAAATATGAAAAAAGGAGATAGAGTTAATTTCTTTTGGGCTCACTTTCCTGATGGTAATATTATAAATGGTGGAAATGATATTCTTGAAATATCAAATAAAGTAGATAAACCTAGTAAAGAATGGATAGAACAAGAAGGATGGTCAAATGATCAAACATTAGAATTTGAAAAACTGAGAACATCCGATCAATTAATTCTAGTAACATTACAAACAGATTATTGTGATCCATCCACTGTTATAATGGATAAAACTATGCATATAACATTGCACAGAAAGAAATAAGTGTCAAAAGGAGAACAATGAAAACAATAACTAAAACATTTAATCTTTATGAATTCAAAGAATTAAATATAATAGCACAAGAAATAGCTATCTATAATCATATTATATTTGAATTGGAAGTAATGGATAAAGATAGCTGGTTATATCATTGTGTAATTGAAATGGAAAAAATGAATACTCCATGGTTAACATCTACCTATATTTATGAAAAACATAAAGATGATATTATAAAAATAATCGAAGATAATGAATATCTATTTTTTAAAGACGGTGAATTAATCCCACCTGATTATTATGAAGGAGAAACTTAATGAGAAAAAAAGTTTTAACAAAAGAATGCCCATCATGTAACGATTTATCAATTGATGAAGATAGTAATTTTCGTTGTAACTGGGGTGATTCTAAAATCCCAAAAATTTTATCACCCAGAAAACGAAAAAAAGCTGTAAGTTGTAAATTAATAGGGAAGGAGAAATAAGAATGCCTTACATAAACAAATCTGCCAGAATTAATTTTGATAAACACCTTAATGAAGTTGGCCCGCACACAACCGCTAAAGGAGATTTAAATTATTGTGTAACTCAATTAGCCTTACATTATATTAAAGCTCATGGCAAATCATATACAAATATATCTGAAGCAGCTTCAGCATTAGTGGACGCTGCTGATGAAATAAAACGAAGATTGCTTGGTCCTTATGAAAATCAAAAGATAAAAGAAAATGGCGATCTGGAGTTATATCATGAGCTTTTCTTGCAATAGATGTAATAAAAAAACTCATATTCAAAGAAATAGTATGTTTAACAATGATATGATTTGTCGAGATTGTCTACAATTAGAAATAGAACACCCTCAATTTGAAAAAGCAAGAGAAGCTGTTATAGATTCAATAAGTAGAGGAGATTATGGTTTTAAAGGTATTGGTCTCCCAGATAATTTGAAGTACAAAGGAGAACGATTAAGTGAAACTTAAAATATATTTAATAGGACAAATAACCAAAAATCCAATAACTTATGATTGGAGAAAAAATTTAAGAGAAATGATAAGGGCATATCCAAAATTTACTCAAGAAAATACTGAACTTATAGATCCATGTAATAATAGTTTTAGTAATCTAATGTTAAAACAAACAATAAATAAAGTTATAAGTTTTTCAAAAAATATAATTGAAAAAAAAGAAGCAAAAGTATTTCCAGTGGTAGATGAAGGATATGTAAAATATTCAAATGCTTGTATATTTAATGCTAATCATTATACATCAACAACCCCTTTTGTCGGCACAATATTTGAATTAGCATGGTATAAAAAAGAATCATGGAAACCTATTATAGGAGTATTTAATGGGAATCCAGAAGATGATTATTTATGCAGTCACCCATTCGTTTGGGAAACTGTTCACACGTGGGTTGAGAATCCAGAAGAAGCATTATCGTTATTGATAAGTCTTCATCAAAAATAATAGGAGCTAAAAATGGACAAAGCTGATTTCTACATTGGTATAGATAAAGATTCAAAATGGATAGGGACTTTACTAAAACATGGAGACCCAGTAAGTATTATCCTATCGAGAATTCTTTTAACAATAAACCCAATTGAATATGAAGAATTATTCAATGAAGTATTAGAAGAATTATATTACAGCGCTAAACCAGAAAATGGATGGCCACATATATGGCAAGATAGTCAAATGACCGATTATTCATATCATTTATTTAATGGGAAAGTTTGGTGTTCAATGATGGGTGGACAACTATTTGACCCACTTATTATAATAGGTGGTGAAGATTTAATTACCGCAGAAAAATATGCACCAAGGATTAAAGTTGAATACCCTTTTATGTTGGCACCTTTTATAGTGCCCATAGATCTAAATGAAACGTATTGTGGAGTGTTTAAATAATGGATAATATATTACCAAAACTATATAAAGAGTATGGAGAATACTCCAATTGGAGAAATTTTCCATATTCTAAAGATGGTCTTAAACCAGTCGAAAGAAGAATATTATTCTCAACTCTTCAAATGGCTAGAAGTAAATTAACAAAGTCTGCTAGAGTTGATGGTCATGTTATAGGTAATTATCATCCACATGGTTCTGTTTATGGTTCAATTGTTCAATTAGTTAGACAAGGATTTCTAGAAGGGCAAGGAAATTTTGGTTGTAATGTTGGAGTAGAACCAATTGGACCAGCAGCGTCACGTTATACAGAAGTTAGATTATTACCATTTGTAATAGACTTAGTATTTAAAAATCTAGAATTTGTTCCATGGATAGTAAATGATCTTGACCAAAAAGAACCCTTATATTTACCTACTATGTTTCCCCTATGTTTAATTGGAAATATTTATACTCAGGCAATTGGATTTGGTTATAGATCATATATTCCGTGTTATAAAATTGAGGATTTATATAAAAGATTACAATGGCTTATAGGAGAAAGAAAAAGAAAAATTACTATCCAGCCAATTACTGATTGTACAATCACAGCTTCAAATGACGATCTTGAACAACTATTGACAACAGGAAAATCAAAAATAAGTGTTGAGGGAATTATTGAAGAAATGCCCAGAAACAATACCGTGATATTAAAATCATGGCCTCCTGGAAAAAAGTTTGAATCTATTTTGAAGAAATTTCAAAAAGAACTAGACTCGGGAAGTATAGGTTTTTCAGATTTATCTGCTGACACAACTGTAATTATGTTCAAAGTTTTAAGAGAAAGAAATAGAGATGCAATATATAACAACTTTGTTAAAAAATTAAAAATTGCAATTCAAGGTAGCATATCATTTGAAACAACAGTTATAAATCAAAACGAAAAAGTTGAGGTTAAATCTCTTGACGAAATGTTAGTAGAAACATATGAAATTTATATAAAATCCGAAGAGGATTTTTTAACAGATAAAATAAATAAAATACAACAAAGAATTGACGAGTTAAAAATACTACAAATTATAAGACCATTGCTGAGTGAATGTTTAAGAAAACAATATAATATAGAGTCAACTGTTGATGAAATATCTATTAAATCAAAAATTGATAAAAAAATTATTCAAAATTTATTTGAAAAGTATAGAATTAAGAAACTATTGACTATAGATTTTGATACAAAATATTTAAAAGATGAAAGTTCACAAATTAAACTGAATTTAAATAATCTTAAAGACCATGTTCTAAAAGATTATCAAGAAATGATTTTTAATAAACATTAACAAGGAGGAATATCCAATGATTAAATTTCAATATCCGGTCGAGATTACAAGAGAATTTACTTTTGATTCAGCTCATAAATTAATAGACTATGATGGAAAATGTGCTAATCTTCACGGTCATACATACCATCTTCAAATTTCGTTAAAAGGAAAAATTAATCCAGAAACAGGCATGCTTATAGATTTTGGAGATTTGAATAAAATAATTACTAAATTAATTTTAGATAAAATAGATCATGTTTATTTAAATGATGTAATGGATATTAATCCTACTGCCGAAAATATGATATGTTGGATATGGAAACAATTAGAAAGAGAATCAATTGGTGAACTATTAAGTAAAATAAAATTATGGGAAACTCCAAATTCGTTTGCAACAATTACAGCAGATGATATATTAGAGGAGTAGACGGTATATAAAATAATGGATATTATAAAAAAATCTGGGTTATTAATTTCAAAAGAATATAAGGATAGGGAATTTTATAAAAAAGTTATAGAGGAATTAACTAGAAGAAGTAAGGCGTATCAAACTTCAAATTATATAGTTAATGAATTTTTCCTTGAATCAGAAAAATTTCTTCTTATTCCCAGAATGTTTCCAATAGATGAGTATCAATTTTGTCAAATTAAAAATTATCAGCATGAAGGAGATACGATTGATATTTCTCACAATATAAAACCCAGAAGTGAGACTCAAAAATTAGCTATAGAACATATGATGAATAATGATAGTGCTATCTTACAACTGTTGCCAGGTGTTGGAAAAACTGTTATATCTATTTATATGATTGCTGAAAGAAAAAAGAAATCTTTAATTTTAGTGCATAGAGATAGTCTTGGAGATCAATGGCGTGATAGATTTTTACAATTTACAAATCTTAATAAAGATGATATTGCAAGGGTTTCATCTGCAACTTTTAAAGAAAATTTCCAGAAACCTATTGTAATTTCTACTGTTCAAACCTTTATATCTTTATTAAAACGAAATCGAAAAGAATTTCTCTATGCATTAAATGATGCAAACATTGGAGTATTTATAGCTGATGAAGTTCACACATCAGTTGGTGCTCCAACCTTCTCAGAATGTTCAATTCATATTCCAGCTAAATATACTTATGGTCTTAGTGCAACGCCATATAGATATGATGGCAATGGTGATATAATCGAGTATCACTTAGGAAAAATATTTTCTGATGATGATATAACAGGAACCATGCCTGCAAAGGTTACCGTATTACTTGTTGATTATCAAATAGATACTCCAGCAAGGTGGAAATATATTCATTGGGGTGGAGAATTTCAACGAGCTAGATATCTAAATTTAATAAAAAAATCAAAACCTTTTCTTCTAGCAATAAAAGGGTTGTTAAAACGATTGAAAAAAGATAGAAATATGATAGTAATGCTTGAGAGAATAAAATTAATTGATGAATTATATGATTGGTTAGATCATAAAAGTAAATCCAAGTTTTGTAGTTCTGCAAAACTAGATGCTCTCGAACCACAAATTACTTTTACAACACCTGGAAAATGTAGAGATGGAATTGATGCACCTCAGAAGGATTGTTTAATAATGTCTTCACCAATATCTAATATTGAACAATTATCTGGAAGAGTTATTAGGACAAAAGATGGTAAGAAAACTCCAATTATTATTGACATGGTTGATTATGGGTGTACTTATATTTCAAATACTTTTAGAAATAGGAATGAATATTACAAGAAGAAGAAATGGGATATTAATTATATCTTTCTAAAAAATAATATATTATATAATATTGATGAAGAAAAAGCATTTAATATTATAAGAGGTGAATAAATGAAAATTAAAACAGATTTTGTAACCAATAGTTCATCTACAAGTTATATAGTTATAATCCCTATGAATTTTAAAACTACTCAAGAAGAATTAGAAGCTTTAATAGATTTGGAATTGGATGAAGAAGAAGAAGGTGAAGAAAGTTATTTCTTTAATTCTGCTCTTGAGGGTATTGAATTATTACAAAGTGGGCATACTATAGATAATGAAGATATTAATGAAAATTCATTTTATGCTCTTAAATATCTTTTAGTAAAAAAAGGATTAGTTATAGCTCAGGTTGACGGTGGAGCAGGTGAAATAACCACTATAACAGGAATAAAACCTGAAGTAATTGAAAAAGCATTTTTATTAACATGTAATTTAAAAGAAATAAAGGAGTTAATAGACAGATGAAATTTGCATATACAGCTGATATTCACTTATCAAAATATGGACAAGATACCATTGAACAAACCAGTAGTTTGCCAGAAAGATTGCATAGTATCAAAACAGTTTTAACTCAAATAGCTAAATATTGTATTGCCTATGATATAGATACGGTTATTATCGGAGGAGATCTTCTGCATGGGAAATCAATAATCTACGCAATTGCTCAAAAAATAATGCTTGATTATTTTAGAAAATACCCGAATTTAACATTTTATGTAATTGATGGAAATCATGATCTATCTGGCAAAGGGTTTGACGCAATATCTTCTTTAATATCATTAGATAACGAACCAAATGTTAAAAGAATAAAAGAAGATAATGAAATGCTAGAAAATATATTATTTGTACCATATTCATATGATATGGTGAAAATAATTAAAATATGTAAAGCTGATATTTTAATATCTCATTTCGGATTAAATGAAGGAATTTTGAATTCCGGCATAAGTATTATAGCTGATATTGGATTAAAAGATCTAATTGGAAAATATAAACTGGTTCTTTTGGGACATTATCACAAACCTCAAGAAATTGTAAATGATAACATTAACTTATATTATGTAGGAAGTCCAGTTCAATTAGATTGGGGCGAGAAAAATGAAGAAAAGAGATTCCTGGTTGTTGATACAGAAACATTACAAGTTGAAAGTATCCCAACGACAGGTTATAAAAAATATCTTGAATATGAAATTACCGAAGAAAATAAACAAGAAATTATTGAAAGAGCTCGTAAAGAACAACAGTGTGGTTCATATGTTAAGATTGTAAAGAAAGACAAAATTGATCTAGGTAACAATATAGATGATCTTCAGATAATTGATAAAACTGAAATAGATATAACAAATAGGGGGATTAGCTCAAGTATGTCAAAAGCTGATATATTTAGACGTTATGTAGAAGCTAAAGAAATTCCTGAGAATGAAATTGAAAATTATCTAAAGGCAGCAACTCAACTAATAGAAGGGGTATAAAATGAGAAAAATAACATTTGAAAAAGTCGGAATGAAAAATTTTGGGCCTTATATAGACCCCTTAGAATTTGAAATAAAAGATGGAATTCTCACACTTATATGTGGTCCAAACGGTATAGGGAAAACAATGTCACTAGATGCTATACCATATACTTTATATGGAATAACAAGCAAAGGTGCCAGGAGTGATGATGTAGTTAATAACATAATTGAAAAAAATTGTCATACTTGGGTAAACTTTAAAATTGATGACGATAGTTATTCTGTAAATAGGTATCATAAACATAGTAAATATAGAAATACAGTTTTACTTTCTAAGAATGGTGAAAACCCTTATAAGAAAGGTCAAAAAGAAGTTCTGCCAGAAATTGAAAGATTAATTCTTCCCAGACAATTATTTATGAATACCATTATGTTTGGTCAAAAAGTAAAAGACTTCTTTACAGATCTTGGGGATGCAGATAAAAAAGATATTTTTAGAAAAGTTTTAAAACTTGAAGAATATGTTTTATATTATAATAGTGCAAAAAAAGAATTGGATCAAATTGATTTGGATTCTAATAAATTAAAAAATGATATAATAGTTAATCTTACTTTAACAAAAGATGCAGAAAGTCAGGTTGAAGATCAAAAATTATTGGGGGATGAATTTTATAAAAATAAACAGAATCAGCTGAATGAACTTGAAAAGAAAAAACAAGTTAATAATACACTTCTTAACAATTGGATAGATTCTATTAATAAATTAAAAGAAAATGATACTAATTTGGAATCTAATTCGGCTGAAATTACAACTCTAACCAACGAATTAAAAAATATTGGTTCTGTTCTTGAAAGCGAAAAAGAGAAAGTTCGGGTGGGAGCATTTAAAAAAGAATCAGAAATAAAAGATAAGGCTAATAAATTTAAAACAGAGATTATAAATGATTTTAAAGAAGTTGCCAATTTTCTTCAGCAAGGAAAAGATGAAGCAGGAAAAAAAGTTAAAGAAAAACATTTAATACTTATAGATAATAAATCTAAAATCAGAGAAACATTTATGATTCTTAAAGGAAACGAAACTTCATTACAAGAATCTATTGATGAAATGGCAGATTCAGTTTTATCTGCTGAGCTTACTGTTTGCCCAACATGCGAACAAAAAATCACAGAAGAAAGCCGTAATCTTTTAATAAAAAAACGTGAATCATTAATCGCTCAAAAAGCTAAAGTTACTAATAATATTGAAATAGAGAATAAGAAAGAAACAGAAATAAATACACAAATAGGCAATTTTTTAGAAGAGTCTAATAAAAGTTCACAAGCATATGATATAAAAATTAAACAATGTAAGATTGATGAAGATAAAAATATTAATAATAATAATAATAAATTATCTAATTCTATTGCTAAAATTCAAGAAATTATTAAAAATTTAGAAGAAGAACTAATGAGAAAGTTTGCTGATAAAACACTCTCATTGGGAATAGAATTACAGAAATTAAAAGATAACAAAGCATCAATTGAAATTATTATAAAGGATATTTCAGAACACGAAACTACGATTCACAACATTAAAAATGATATAACTCAAATAGATCGAGATGTTAAACGTATTCAAGAATTAGAGTTTGATATAACAATATTAAATGCTGCAAAACAAAGAATTATTGATTTAAACAATCTAGTTAATACAATGAATAATAATATTCTTGAATTAGAAAAACATCAAAAAGTTGTTTCGTTTTGGAAAGAAGGTTTCTCTTCAAAGGGTATACCATCTATGTTAATAGATGATTCAATACCTTTTATGAATAAAAGAGTTTCATATTATTTAGACAAAATTTCAAATGGTAGATATATAGTATCATTTGATACTCTTGATGAAACTAAAAGTGGGGAATTTCGAGATAAGATATCTGTCAAAGTTGTTGATACAGAAACTAAAGCTAATAAAAGAGTTCAATTATCAGGCGGACAAACACGTCTAATTGATATTGCAACAATTTTAACTTTAGGAGATTTACAATCTAAAGTACAAGAAACATCATTTAATATATTATTATTCGATGAAATTTTTGATAGTTTGGATGATATGAATGTAGAATTTGTATCAAAGGTATTACGGATTCTAACAGATATTAAATCTGTATTTGTTATTTCTCATAAACATGTTGACCAACTTGAAGCAGATGATGTTTACAATTTTAGTTAGGAGTTGTATATGAAAATAAAACAAGATTTTGTTACCAACAGTTCCAGTACATCATTTGTTTTACATACAAAATGTACTGGATTTCTGCCTATTAGATATTTTCCTGGAAACGGAAGTAGTTACGCTGAACAAACAGAAGCAACACAAACCATGATGTATAACATATTTAAGGGAAGTAAATATAATATAAAATCTGGTTCATATTCATATAATTCTGCTTGGATGATTGTAACTGATTCTGAATATACTCAAAATGATTATGATAGAGATCCTTTAGAATTAACTTTACATATGATTAATAACAATAAATGGATTGATAATGATGCAGAAGTAAAATGTGTAAATACAATATTAAAAATAGAAACCAAACCACACACTACAAATCATGACAAACCTATTAATAAGGAAATAGAAGATTTATTAAAAGTAATTATAAAGGGTTTAAATATTCCATTTTGTTCATTGGTTTACACATGTATCCCTAAAGATACTGGAAGTGGTGGATGGGATGGTGGAGATCCATCAGGTAAATATACAACAACTCCAGAACTTGCTATCCATGAAACAAAAGTTGGAAATATTTTTATTATAAATAATAAAATAACTGACATATTGACCGGACCAGAAGATGCTTTTCAAATGTTAACTAAGATTGAAGATGTATTTAATAAAGGAGAGATGATGGGGAGAATAGATGAATAAAATAAAAATAGTTAATTTGTTTATAACTAGAAGATGTAATCTCAGATGTTCGTACTGTGGAATCGTAAGAAATTATAAAAATAAACCAACTATATATCCCGATATGAAACATTACTATGAAAATGAAATGTCAACGGAATATGTAATAGAATTGTTGGGGAAATTTAAAGCTCATAATCCAGATATCTTTATAATTATATATGGGGGTGAACCAATACTAAGAAAAGATTTGCCTGATATTATAAACTTTTGTAACAAAGAAAATATCAATTATACAATCATTACAAATAATACTCCTGAGATTCAACCATTAATAGACCGTTTGTTTGAAAAAACAGGAGGAGATATACGAGGATTTACTTCATCAGTAGATCCTATATTCAATCAAAAAGATGGATCTGATCGAGTAAAGAAAAGTATTAGTGGTTTAACAAATCTTTTAAAACGTCAATATATAGTCAAAGATCTAGTAGCCGAAATTACAGTTATGCGTGAAAACATTCCATATCTTTATGAACTCATTAAAGAATTAACTGGATATGGTATTAATAGTGATATAACTTTTATTGATACTGCAAAAAATCCATATTATGATTTTTCAAATGTTACAGAACCATGGAAACTAGTTCATATATCTCCTGAATTGGCAAACCAATTTCAAATGATATATGATGATAAAAGTTTAAATATTCATATGAAAGAATTTTTACTACCAGAAATTTGGAATATATTACCATCAAATATGGACTGTGGTATTGAAAAAGATTTACATAATATTTCTGTTGATGCTGATGGCTCGATTAGATTATGTACTCGTATTAGAGGCTATCATACTCCAATATCTATTAATAAAGATAATCTATTTAATTCAAATATGGAAGTTAGTTATAAAACAAGAATGCATATTAGTAAAGATAAAAAACAATTTTGTAAACTATGTAACCATACATGTTTACTTATGAGTAAGTACGGAGATAAGGTGGACGAGTTAGTCCATACAAAAATAAGAAGTTAACGGAGGAAATATTATGGCAGTAGATTCAAGTATTATAGATAATGCAATAGAATTCTGGAATATTATTAGGGATGAAAAAGTTGTAACCGTAAAGTTTGAAAAAAGATCTGATGGTTCCACAAGGATAATGAAATGTACTTTAGATTTTACACTAATTCCTAAAAAAGATTATCCAGATAAAAATATTAATATTGCAAAGATTTTAAAATTAATGCAAAAAAGTAAAATTATTCATGTCTACGATTTAGAGAAAAAAGGATGGAGATCAGTTCCATTTGATAATGTTGAATATCTAAAAACAGTAGATAAAACATATAAAATTAAAGCAGACTAAAGGAGGTCTTTAATGACAATATTGGGAGATTTAATTAAAGAAATTGGTGAAAATGAGTTGACATTACAAGTTAAAAAGATATGTCAGGAAATATACAATGAAGAAATTAAAAAATGTAAACACCCAGAAAGATTACCAACTGGACCAAATACTTTTTTATCTATTGAAATTCCTGGTATTAAAAGTAATCAAGTTTCTTATTTAACTTTAGAGAGAGAAAGTGAAGAACATTATTTAATAGTTTTATGGAGTTTATATGAGAAATTTTATCTTGACAAAACTAAAAATTTAAAAAGAGTAAAAGTTTGGGAAATAAATGAAAACAAAGCAGAGAAAATTTTAATTAACTTCGCAAAAACCGTAAAATTACTAAGAGGTGAATAAATGATAAAACAAGAAATAATTATTGATGAATGGAACACCAGTTACTTTGATACTTTATATGATGATACCAATAAAAGAAAAGGTACATTAGATAGAAAAAAACAAATACCAACCAATCTATTTATTAGTAAATTGAAGAATATTCAAAAAATAAAATCCATACCCAATATTATACTCCCACCAAATTGTAGATATACTGCAAATACAGATAATTATAAATTATTTATAATTGAAGAACCACCTCAACTAAGAACAATATATCTTAATTATGATATGTCGGGAGTTATTGCTGGTTTAAAAGCATCTGGAGATCTTAAAAAATTTGGTTACGAAAATTGGTTTAAAGAAAATAAAAAACCATACCAATTTTATTTAGCATTTCCATATATAATTTATATTATAGTATTAAATTCAAACAATCAGTATATAAAACTAAGAACTTTTACAAGGGTTACTTCTCTTAGTAGTCATGGAGATTATCTATGCAAAATTCCTTTAATGAATATTAATAACACTCAATCAATTTGTATGGGACCTTTTTCAAAATTGATTGACGATAAAAATCCAACAACTGCTATTGGAAGTATTATAAAAACATTTTGGGAAAACATATTTAATCAAGATTATATCTATAATGTACAAGCATATAACGATATACCATTTGTTTGTGATTATTTAACATGGCAATATTATAGTCAACAAGATCCAATGTTTATATATAATGTTGAATGGATCCCTTATAAAACTATTACTTATGAAATTAATAAATTTAAGAATGGATACACAACTCTTCGTGATGAAATTACTCTAAAAGGTTTAGCTAACAAAATTTTCTACAAATCATCACCAACATCTTTAGTAGATAGAAAAACAAATCTAAAGGTATATGATAATGTAACAGATTCTATTAACATTGATAGAATTCCAATATTTGTAAATGACTCTTTTATGTTAAAAAATAAAAGATGTTTCGTAAGATCATTTATGTCTTCAAGACAAACTTCTGATATTACTCATGTAAAACTCCAATATTCTGATAAAAATATTAGAATATATAGATTAACAAACCAATTCAAAGATAAATTAAGAAAAAATATTATAGAAGAAAGGTTTATTCATTCAACAACTTTACCAGATGGTACAATAGTTAAACAAGGGTGTATAATAGAATCTACTAATGTCTATGGTCATACAATTTATAATAAAGTTGGTTATATGAGATATGGGATTGATGGAAAAATTGAAGTTCGTATTAAATCTTCATTAACTGCATTAGAAGATATGAAAGATATTAAAGTCATTGATATACAAAATATTAATGTTAATGGAATCCAATTAGTAAAAGGTAAAATTTATTCAGTTTTATTCCAATATAGAAATACAACAGCTCCTATTAAACTTCTTAGAAAATTAAAAATTAATGATATAGATATTTCTAGTAATGGTAAAATAATAGTATCTTTTGAAAGGGTAGACAATTTTAATAAAATACCAATAAATTTAGATGATTTATATAAAAGACTTATAAATTCAAAAAAATTCAAAAAAATATCATCTATATGTAGAATAGGTACAACCATGATTTATAATGACTCTATAAAAATTCATGCTGATATGATAAATTATTTATTTATGGAAAATACCTCTACTAATCTTCCCGAATATAATCAAACCATGGAGACTATATTTAAAGATAAAGACCATTTATTCATTGAAAGTTTTGATATGAACCTGTCGTTTAAATTGGGTGATAAAGTTGTTGTATCCGATTGGTTAAATCCAGGAGAGATGTTAAAAGTTAAAACTATAATGGGTTTTAGAACCATAGATAATGCAAAACTCAATATATTATTAGAAGATCAACATGGAAATAAATCTGAGCATACTTATCTAAGAAGAGCACCAAATAATTTTACAGTTAATGTGGGTACGTTAAGGCATATTGAAAAAGAATATAAAGGAATAACTTCTGGAACTAAAATTAAAGCAAACAAAGCCAGGTTGTCGAATTTTCCAATGAAAGATACAAATATAATTATTGGTTTCTTAACAGATACTGGTGGTAATATTCCATTAGTATTATGTTCAAATGGTGCAACCCTTTGGGCTGATGACTTAATAGAAAATTTTAATTTAATTACTATGAGTAATAAAAAATGGAAATCTCTTAAACATACTCCAATTATAGATCAAAGAACTTTTAAATTTCATCCTGGAGATATGACTACAATTCCATATAGCGATAATCACCTTTTACAAAATTTATTAACTTTACAATATGCGGGAGATAAAATGATTTGTCAATATTTATCTGAAGAACAGAAATGTATAAGTCCAGAATATAATGGTTATTTTGGCACAGAAATAAAATCTATAGTAAATAGAATAGGATTTTTAAATCCTAGATATTCACAAAAACAATTACAAGAACATAAACTTATTACTGCATATCCAAACTTTCATGGTATGTATAATTTTAACCCAGATGTTCAGATGAAATATCATGTGGATGAAAGGAGAGTTATCAATGTTTCCGATTTACCTATACGAAGGTAAGGAATTACCAGAAGATGAAATATGTTATTTAATTGCAAAACAAGGTATTTTTCTAAAAAAGAAAGTAGGACTGGTTGAAAGTTTAACAAAGGTTGATAAAATATCAATTCTTAATGAATTAAAACCATGGGCTAAAATGAGCTTGCCCAAAATATCTGGCCCTCAAATGGGTAAAATAATATCATTTTTTAAAGCAGTTGTGAATGAATTTAGTGGGGAAGCAAATGTTTTATTGTATTATAATGAAACAGAAAATAAATATATCACATCTGTTCCTAAACAAGAAGTATCTGCAGCTGCTTGTGATTATGAACAAGGCACCAGTATTCCTGGTTATGATCTTGTAGGAACAGTTCACAGCCATGCTAGAATGTCTGCTTTCCATTCTGGTACTGATGATAAAGATGAGAAACATTTTGACGGACTTCATATTACAATTGGTAACTTAACTGATGACTATTCTAGTATTTCAGCATCAATTGTCGTTAATGGATTTCGGGTTATTGTAGATCCATGTGATTATATCAATAAATGTGTAGCGGTTAAAATTCCTCAAAAATCCTTTACACCATATGCAGCATCAAAGGTATATAGATATATTAATGGAAAGATGGTTCAAACTGAATCAGACCAAATCACAACTCCTGTAGTTAAAAGATATGATGAAAGATATAATATTCAAGTTTCTGAAAAACAAAAACAATTCAATAAAAAATGGTTAAAGAAAGTTTCTAGAAGAGTATATACTCCTAGTACATACACTCGTAACCAGACTTATATGGATCATGAATTCTTTGACTTTTTTGGAAGTGGATATGATTCTCTCACAGAGTGGATGGTTAGTAAAGGGAAAGATGGTAAAACTAAGAATATGTTAAATGTTGGACCTATTAAAGATAGTATTGAATTTTCTAAACATGAAGATCTTGATGATTATAACCCATGTATAAATTGTGTATTTAAAGATTCTAAATTAGAATATGCATATGACATTCTACAAACTGGTATAGATCCAGGAGAAGATTTACCTGAAACTAATAATTTTGAACCAGAAACAGATCTAATGGCAAAAGATGATGGATTAGCAGCTTATGATCCCAAACAAGAATCTGAACAAACCCCTGAGGATTTAGTAGAGGAACAATTGAGGAGTCAAGCTTATTTGCATGAAAATAATAATGAGTTGATTCCTACGCCAAAGAGCAATCCAACAACTCCATTCTCAAGAGTTAAAAAATTTTTTAAAGGAACTATAAGAAGATGAATATTAAAATAATTGGATTAGGTGGTATTGGAAGTATTTTAATTGAAAGACTATGTAGATTTTTAAATTATTCTCAAGCTGATACTCACTTTAATATAACCTTAATTGACGGTGATGAATACGAAGATAAAAATCTTGAACGTCAAGAGTTTACAAGGTTAGGTGATAAAGCTGAAATTAAAGCAAATGATCTTAAAATTAAATATTTAAATCTCAATATAGATTACATTATAGATTATATTAATACAGATACAATATCTAGAGGTATAAGTGAGAAAGATATAGTCTTTCTTTGTGTTGATAATCACAAAACTCGAATGGTTGTATCTAATTATTGCAAAACATTAAATGATGTTATCTTATTTTCTGGAGGGAATGAACTTACAGATGGTAATGTACAAATCTTTATCAGAAAGGGAGGTGTTGATTTAACACCAGATTTATGTGCATATCATCCTGAGATTGCAAATCCATCTGACAAATCTCCAGATGAAATGTCTTGCGAAGAATTATCAAAGTCAGAACCACAACTGTACTTTACTAATTTAAGTGTGGCCACTATTATGTGTTGGGCATATTACAACGTTGTTGTCCAGCAAAATATCAAGGCATCTGAAATTTACTTTGACATGTCAATTATGTCTGTTGATGCAAAAACTCGAATCGTGAAATGATTTCACAAAATCAAAACAAAGGAGAAATAAAGAATTATGCCGATTTACTTAAGAGAAGAACTCGAAACAATGAACGTAAAAAATGAATTAAAACCAATGGCAGTAAAGTTGGGTCTTACTGGATATTCCAAAAAGACTAAAGCTGTTGTTATCGACGCAATCATGGAAAGCCAAGGACCAAAAACAAGTCCGAAAAAAGCTACAGCATCAATTGCTCCTGCAGCAGCTGCTAAAGCTATGAACGCTATTGAGTTTTGTGCTACATCTGTTCTTACAAAACCTTCAGCGAAAAAAGGTGACAAATGCTCTACCACTATTCGTGTAACCAGTGGAGCTTCATCTGGTAACTTTCCGGTTGCTGGCCGTACAGTTGCTGAAGTTAGTGAATTTCTTAGAGAAGTTCTTAATATTGAAAAAATGTCCCCAGGTTTAGTAAATGGAAAAAATGTTGAAGGAACTTATACCCTTAAAGATAAGGATGAATTAGAGTTTCTGAAACCAGCTGGATCAAAGGGATAGAAAGCGGAGTTAAATACATTGCTGGGGAGCGAAAGTTCCTCAGCAATATCCAAGGACTGTAACTAAATGTATTATATGAACTCAAAAAAGCACAAGATAGATCTATGTTATAAAACTGTATGTATAATTGGTTTAGGTAGTTTGGGAAGCTTTTTATACAAACATCTTTCTTATAATGAAGATATTAAGAAATTAATATTGATTGATCCACAAACAGTAGAAAAAAATAATTTAGATAGCTCATTCTTCAGAAATAATGATATTGGAAAACCAAAAGTTGAATGTTTGCTAAATAGAGTAGATCCATTATTTACAAGAACACAAATATTCCAAAGTGAATATAATGAAGGAACAACAAAATTACCTCCATGTGATTTAGTTATAGATTGTCGAGATTTTATATGTAGCAGAAAACAAGAAATTGATGTTAAATTTTATATTGATGAAAGAAGTTTGGTCATTGATTGCAGACAGTTTGTAAATAGAAGATCTCACTCGGGTAGTTATTTTATGGTTTTAAAGAAAAGTGAAATTAGGGAAGCAGCATTTATAGCTTATAAATTAATTTCAACCCCAAAAATTTTAAATAAAATGATAAACAATAAAGTCCTTCAATCTTTAAATATTGATGAAACAATATCTAATATATTCCAAGATATTAAATTAAAAAATTCTAATGATTTAGTATATGAAACCCACAAAGGATTAGAAAAAATTCATTCATTTGAAGATTATATTAATACAACTGTACAAGAAGCACAGAAAAAAGATATTGATGTTTTTGTTGGTGAAGAACATCTTTGGAAAAAATTTAGTTTTATGTCATTTACAACTTCCCCAGAATATGCTGTAATTCCAAAAGGGAGTGACACAACAAAAGTTCTAGAGATAATAGGAGATCTTATATCAAAGCAAAAAGAAAATTTGGAATACTCAATGAGCTTATCTTCAAAAGGGGGAATGATTAGTGTTTTACTCATTAGAGAAACAGGCGCCGCATGATATAGAAGTCGCCTTTAAAAAAATGACTTCCTGGATTAAAAATAATAAAATTAAACATGGTCGAGGAGAAATATCTTTATTCCCTTTAGAAATCCATCCAACACATATGTTTAAAGAAAACAAATTATTTAAAATTGAAGATTGTAATAACAATTTTAAAATCAATGGGTTAATATTTATAACGGAAAATAATAAAGTTCAATCTATAAAAATTATGAATGGCTCCCATCCTAATATGGACCCAGAAACAAGAGAATATTGTATAGATGAACAATTAAAAAATAAAGAATTTGATATGAATTATCTTTTTACAATCATATCATTACTTGAAACTTGGCACACTAATAATTGTTATAGAAAACCAAATCCTAAACATTATAAAATAATAGAAATACCAAAAATTGGTGGTATAACCAATGATAGACTTAGGAGAAAAACTTAATGAAACTTTGTGATTATGGTTGTGGACAGGAAGCCAAACATCAGTTTAAGAATGGTAAATGGTGTTGTAGTGAAAATTGGCATTCTTGTCCATTTATTCGTAATAAAAATAGTGAAATAATGAAAGGAAAAAATACAGGGCCTCAATCTGAAGAACACAAAAGAAAAAGAAGTAAATCAATGAAAGGAAAAAATACAGACCCTCTCTCTGAGGAGCATAAAAAGAAAATAAGTGAATCACATAAAGATAAACCTCTTTCTGAAGAAACAAAAAGAAAAATAAGTAAATCACATAAAGATAAACCTCTTACTGAAGAACATAAAAAAAATATAAGTAATTCAAATAAATTTACATTAAAAGATTATAAAGAAAAATATCCATTTTTCTGTAGTATTGAAGAATTAAGAGAAAATAAAAATGGGGAAATTCAAGCCCATTGTAAGAATCATGAATGTGAAAATTCAAAAGAGAAAGGTGGTTGGTTTAATCTTACAATAAAACAAATAACAGATCGAAAAAATAATTTAGAAAATGAGGGTGAAGATAAATCTTATTTCTATTGTTCTCAACACTGTAAAGATACATGTATATTATTTGGTTTGAGCACTGACCCATATAAAAATACTAATAAACCATATACTTCTGGTGAACTTGATATATTTAATAAATTAGTTTTAAAACGAGATAATGAAATCTGCTATTACTGTGGTGACCATCATGCAACCATAGTTCATCATTTAAAACCACAAAAACTTGAACCATTCTTTGCACTTGACCCAGACTATGCTATATCAGTATGCAAAAAATGTCACTACAAATATGGCCATCCAACAGGTAGCCCTCATTCAACTGGTAATTTAGCAAAAATAGTTTGTAGTGTGGAATCACAAAAATTTTTAAATCAAAAAAATAAGAAAGGAAAATAAATGAGCTCAATGACTTCATTTGAAAAACATCTCAATACTATCATAATGGAAAAAATAGAAAACTATGGAATGATTGTTACAAAGGAAGATGCTAAAGAAATTGTAAAAGCAATTGTTCCCGAACTTAATGAATTAGTATCTGAAATAATTAAAGAACATTTTCGTAGTTTGGCGAAACATATTTTAGAAAAATTTAACTCAAAGGAGTAAGTATGCCAAAAATACTAAACTATACAGAATTCTGTGAAGATTTACCTGAAGTTACGTCGATAAAAATCATTGGAAAAAAATATTTTCATCCACAGGGTTTATTTTCTGAACAAATCTTCGGACCTTTAAAAAACTATACATGTCAATGTGGAACATATTATGGTGTTTCTAAATCTGGTGGCCAGTGTGATCTATGTAAAGTAGACATAGTAAATAGTAATGTTCGTAGAACAAGATTTGCAAAAATAACATTGCCAATGCCTGTAGTTAATCCGCTATTCTATGATCTACTTGTACATATCGGTGGTAAGACTTTAAAAACTGCAATTGATGATTTAATGAAAATGGAAAAAAGTGTATTATATCAAGACGGTGATGATATGGTCGTAACTGTTAATCCCGAATATATTCCAAAGGGAACAACAACCTGGGAAAAAACAGATGCTATATTAAAACTTGTACATTTTATTGCAGAACGTGAAGCTGGTTATGAAGTTGAAGAATGGCAATTAGTTTTAGATAACATTGATAATCTTTTAATTGATCATGTTATTGTTCTCCCACCAGAGTTAAGACCAACTATGTTAGCAGGTGGAAAAAATAAACAATTAATGGATAAAATAAATAGATACTATACTCAAATTTTAACTAAAAAAGAAATCATACGAGATACAATTCTTAATATTCATAGAGATAAGGATTTGTATTATACTTATTTTAAACAAATTCAAAAAGATGTTAATGAATTATATACTAGAATATTAGAAAAAATGGCAAAAAAAGAAGGATTAATAAGAGGAAATATTCTTGGAAAAAGAATTGAT
>JAFCCM010000116.1 GCA_017610225.1 Candidatus Aenigmatarchaeota archaeon
TTCTTTGTATGGATTTTGATTTATCATTACGTAAATATCATCATTCTCGAAAACCATATCTTCTTTCTTTTTGATAATTTTACAAAATCTACAATTATCTTTTGAATTCTTCTTTTTGTTTCCTGGTTTTCTCATATAATCTCTTACCATATATTTTTGAGTTATAAAATCACCTTTTGAGTTTTTTCCACCATAATTTATTTTTTTTATACCAATTAATAGTATTTTCTAAAGCATCATCAAATTTATATTTTGGTTTCCACCCCAATTTTCTTATTTTTTTGGAATTTAAAACATACGAACTATCATGACCCAATCTATCTTTAACATATTCAATCTGACTTTTTGATTTTCCTAAATGTTCAAGAATTTTATTTGTCACCTCTAAGTTTGTCTTTAGTTGACTTGAGCCAAGATTATATATCTCACCTATCTCCCCATTTTCCATTACAATTTTTATACCGTCACAATTATCAATCACAAAAGTCCATTCTCTTGTATTCAAACCATCACCATAAAGTGGGAGTTTTTTATCTTCAATAGCATTTGTTGTAAAAAAAGGTATTAATTTTTCAGGGTATTGGAAAGGGCCAAAATTGTTAGAACTTCTTATAATAACTGTTGGTAAATTATATGTTGAATTAAAAGACCTCACTAACATATCTGCACTAGCCTTTGAAGCAGAATATGGGTTATTTGGTTTCAGTGCATCAGTTTCTTTAAATAATCCTTTTTTCAAAGACCCATAAACCTCGTCTGTAGAAATTTGTACAAACTTTTTTATTTTATATTTTAAAGCGGCTTTCAAAAGTGTATTTGTTCCACAAATATTTGTTTTTATAAATTGCTCATCATCTACTATAGACCTATCAACATGAGTTTCAGCCGCAAAATTAACAATAACATCACATTTTTTAACCAATTTTTCGACTACATTTTTATCGCAAATATCACCCTTAAAAAAAGAATATTTTGGATTTTTAACAACATCCTTCAAATTATCTAAATTACCAGCATACGTTAATTTATCTAGATTTACAATTTCATAATTTTTGGTATTTTGAAGAATAAATCGAATAAAATTTGATCCTATAAATCCTGCTCCACCAGTAACTAAAATTTTTTTCATATAAACCACTTAAATTATAACTATTATTTTAAATGATAAATTTATCTATTATATGGTGCTAAGCAAATGAAAAGAAAAATCGTTATGTTCTATCCTTCCATCCCAAAAGAAGCACCTGAAAAGGTAGCTGAAGTATTAAGAAGTAGGTGGGTAGGTCAAGGACCAAAAGTAGATCAATTTGAAAAAGAATTCTGTAGAAAATTACAAATTGAAAATGCCATATTTGTGAATTCTTGTACATCGGCATTAAGACTCGCGTTATCAACAATAGGAGTAGGTCCCGGGGATGAAGTGATATCAACACCAAATACAATGATAGCTACAAATACTGTAATATTAGAGCAATTTGCAAAACCAGTTTTTGCAGATATACAATATGAAACCATGAATATTGATCCAAATGATATTGAACATAGAATAACAGAAAAAACTAAAGCAATAGAATGCGTTCATTTTGGGGGATATCCTTGTGATATGGATGAAATTCATAAAATAGCCAAAGATTATAATCTACCAGTAGTTGAAGATGCTGCTCATGCTTTGACAGCAACATATAAAGGAAAAATTATAGGATCTATTTCAGATTATACTGCATTTTCTTTTCAAGCGATTAAGCAAATTACTACGATTGATGGGGGAATGTTATGTGTAAAGAATGACGAAAATTTTGAACTTGTTAAGAAAAAAAGATGGTTCGGCATAGCTAAAGACAAAAGAAAAAGTACACCAATAGGCAAAGAATTTGACGTGAATACAGTAGGTTACAAATATAATCCAAATGATATAGGTGCTACAATAGGATTAGAACAGTTAAAAATTCTTGACTCTATTGTAGAAAGGAGACATGAAATAACAAAAAAATATAGAGAAGAACTGAATGGAATTAAAGGAATTACCTTACTTGAAAATAAAAATGATAGGAAAAATGGAGATTGGTTATTTACAATACATGTGGATAGAAGATTAAAATTTGCGGAAATGATGCATTCTAAAGGAATTGAAGTGGAATTACACAACTTTAGAAATGATATGTATACTATTTTTGGCCCTTTGAGGAAAGATTTACCGAATATGGAGAAAGCCCAAGAAACTGCAATAAATATACCATTACATAACCATCTAACAAATGACGATGTTGATTATATCATTAAGACGATAAAACAAGGTTGGTAATATATTGTGACAAAATCGAGATTTCTATAATAATTACAGATGAGCTGTATTTTTTTTTCCAACACATAAAGTAGATTTGTCTTTATAAGATCTATCACATTACAAACAACTATACAATCATATTTTTACTTTTATAGGATATTTTTTGCAACTCAAGCCAACAACGAAATCTACATGTCAATTTCATCAACCAATCAAAGACCACCAGATTTCAAACACCACTTGCACATTTCAGTGACAGGCCTTCCCCTCCTTAAACTAGCTCTCATCATCTTGAATCTAGGCTTGTCATGAATGTCAATTATGCTTTCCTTTTTCACATTACCAAAAACATGTTTTGAAAAATAATCATTGCAACATAGAATGACATCCCCCCTCCAATCTACCCAAAAATAATGCGTATTCATGAAACAGAATCTCATGGGTTTTTCCCTGTTTGGAGGTTCGACAAGACCTCCCCTAGAATTCTGCTCTTTCAATACCTTTACTGATATTCTTTTATCTTTTGGTAATTTCCTCAGTCCTCCATGATCAGTTATCCTGAATTTGTCTACCATCCACAACTTGTCAATCATTTTTTGGTCCAGATAATCCCCATTTGAATGGATAATTATTTTCACTTTTGGACATTTTTCCCTCAAGTATTTGAGCATATTTGGAAGCCTTGTGTCCAATAATGGTTCGCTAAACAAATGAG
>JAFCCM010000008.1 GCA_017610225.1 Candidatus Aenigmatarchaeota archaeon
TGACAGCCTGATCCACACATACTTATGTAATGATTTGGATAGTTAGTGTTCCATTCTGATTCAGTATAACTTTTACAGATTCTACGGAAATTCAGGCATGTTGTTGTTGTGGTTACACCACCAGTGAAAATTTCTAATCTTGGTTGCATATCCTGATCAGAATAGTCACATGAATAGAATCTTTTATCATTGCTGGCTTGAGCATCATACTGATGAACAAAAAATCCATAATTTGATGAAGGGTTGTCTAACCAATCTTGGACTATTGATGTTACATCCCATGAAAAATGATTATCATCACCTGGAACTATAGGATCACATTCATTTGGATCAGAACATATTGTTTGTGTATCAACATATGAAGATTCTCTGTCATTTGGTATATGGTTGCATCCTGCTGTGGACCAGATAGTACTAGTCTTTGCATTGTTCCATGTTGCCTCATCATAATTCCAGTCTTTATTCATTTCATAAACTCCTACATAACCAGTGTCTTTAGAACCACTTCTTAACCACAAGGATAGATTAGCATAAGTTATTGTCGAGCCTTCATATTCACTTAAGTCTTGGAATTTGATTAGAGAATTTGTTACATCTTCATATCTTACAGACAAATACTCTTCACTGCCATAATTTACTGTAGGGTTTAATTTATCTATGTATGTGTCTTCACATGAGCTTGATGGTGGCGGTGTTGAATAAACACATCTTCCACCAGAACAATCCCAGTCTTGTCCATAATTTTTACAGTTGTATGTCTGGTCAGTCTCGTTTGCACAATAACCTGCATCAACAAGATATTCAAAAACATATTCACCGCAACTTGGATTAGTATAACTTGGATTAGTATCACATATTCCAGAAGCACAATCACCATCATTACCACAAGAACAACATTCCCCAACATTTCCTCCATTATCTACACAAGTAGTTCCTGACCCACAGTTGCATCCATCTTCTCTACAATCAGGATTATCTTTTAGGCAATAATCTGTGGACAATTCATTTTCACATTCTATTATGGTATGTTCTCCGTCATCGATACATCCTGTTTCATTCAAACATGTGCCTGTTGTCTTATAGTCTTCGCCGTCAGAATCTGTTCCTTGACAAGAACAAACTTCACAATTATTATTAGAATCACAAACAGGACCTAATTCAAATTGTGGAGATGAATATGTCCACAATGCTAATCGATAACCAACACCTGGTACACCATCCCATAATGCTGCATATTTTAATGCCACAGTCTTTCCATAACAATCAACTGGTATTTGGGGAGTAGTCCAGTCACCTGAAACTGAATTATATGGTGATAATACTGAGACTTGGTCTGTTATACCTGACATATCTCCTCCTGAATATTCTATCTTGCATACACCTGAATCATCTTCAGCATCTATTTGAAAATAATTTGCTTGTGAACATGTTGACTGACCGTTTAATACCCCAGACATATGTATAATTTCTCCCTGTTCACAAATATTTTCAGATCCACAGTTTGTTGTTATAGAAGGTTCAGAATTAAAATTACATTGTGGAATTGTTGTTGTAGAAACAGTAGTTGTAATTGGGCACGTAAAAGTTTCTTCTCTACAATTATTTCCTTCATTGCTTTCGCTAACATCATTGTAATAATCAGCACATACTTGTATCACATCACTTGCTCCTGAACAAGACCAATCATGATTGGATGTTTCAGTTCTTGTCACGCCAGCTGATATAGGTGCGACCCATTCTCTTGATTTTAATGAATCATCGATATACGGCGCAGAGTAACTTGCTATAGCATTTCCACTACCCTGATTTTTTATCTTGTATTTTATTTTATCCCCCTCAGTCCAAATATCTGTTATTATTAGATCTGGATATAAAATTGGTGTGGTTGTTGTAGTAGAAACAGTAGTTGTAGTAGATACTGTTGTTGTAGTAGAAATAGTGGTTGTAATTGGAGGGGGTGCACATCCAGTAGATCCACATCTTCCCTCACAATCAGGTGAACAAGACACTCTCTCCCAACACCTGCAATAAGTTTCTGAACATGAAGTATCAGTGAAAACCTGTATATTATAGTAACAATTATCATTATAACAACCATATCCTGTAGTACCTAGATTGCTACATTCTTTATAAGTAAAAGCAGAACATTTTTGATTACATGTTGGGAGTGTAGTTGTTGTAGTAGTAATAGCTGGGACTACTGATATAGATTTAGTGCAACTACCAGAACCATCATCACCTCGAAGAAAAACTTTCAATTGTCCAGATCCTAAAGTGTTTGCAGTAAATCTTAAATTCAGAGTACATAAACTACATCCACATCCATTACATGTATCTGATAGTCTAGATACACTTCCCAAATCTGAATAATAAGTATAGCATATTTTTCCGTCAGCGTCACATGAAGTTGGTGGCTTACTATCTTGAAAACCAAAGTCCTGTGCAATATTTATTGTTTCGTCGTATGTATTTATTGTTGCAGAAAAATCTATTTGTTCACCGATGTAAAATTGAGTTTTTGATACTGAAATAGAACAAGAAGCTGGTGTTGTTGAGCCAGTATCTCCACCGTCATCTCCATATGCTTCAACACAATAATTTTGGACACATATTAAACCTCCTCCACAATCTGGACAAGCACTACAGCATTCCATCCATTCTTCACCACAACAGGTAAATGGTCCACAACAATTAACTCTGGAAAAAGTAGACTTGATAAGAAAGGTAAATGTCATAAACATAATAACTAATATGAAGATTATTTTCTTTTTTGTTTCATTCAATCATATCACCTTTCTATAAAAAAGATTTCAATACACGAATCCATATTTTCAACTAAATTATTCTCATCTACTCCTTCTGGAGCTAATAATATCCTAAATAAAAATGGACTTTTTTCTACTTTTCCTATAAATAAAGTATATAATTGTTTACTATTATTAAAAAAATTGTATGGATTTTCACAACTTACATAGAAATTTTTGTTATCTATCACAATTTTTTTGTCTGAAAATTCTTTATCAGGTTTTATGTTAGTATAGTGACATTCAACAGGATATTTTAACATATTCTTTTCATAATCATCTGTTATATTAACACTTAATGAAACAACATCTCCAATAGAAATATCTTTATCCGCACAATTGTCAAGGTTTTTATCTTTTCCACAACATAACGTATAATTCGATTTAGTATCAGAATTAGCTATGCAATTATCAAAATTATATTCTAATACTAAACTATCGTTTTTTTCTTTTCTAACGAAAAATAATAAAATTCCAAATATACATAAAATAATTAATGAGATAGATAACCATTTCATAATTTAATTTACATTTAGTTATAAATAAAGTTTTATAAGTCAATATTGTTAATCTAAGCGAACTAAATATCTATCAGGACCTACAAAACATGGTCGTTGAACATCTCTTACAAACCCAAGGCTAGGTATCATAATGTTTCCATAAGACTTTACGAGTTCTGAAGTACGTAAATACCCATCCGAATTCTCATCTGCCCCTGGAACTTTCCCATTCATTATATTATCTAAATGTATTGACAAAGATGGAGAATATGATGTAAATCCATCTGAAGAGGAATATATCACTGTTACATCTGGTCCAAATACTTTTCCTATACGTGTACCATTACATATTTCGTAAAAGACTATTTCTGGATCAAATCTAGGTAACCCCGATTCTATATCTGTAATTCTACTAGTATGTCCAGAATTAAAAATCAAACCTATATTTCTATCTGCTATTTGTTCAGGATTTTCCGTGTATACACTTGTTATACCTTTTTTAATAAAGGTTCTGGATAAATTTTCTGACATACGTCTAGCGAGGTTTACTCTTTCTAAACCTTCTGGGATAAGGATTACTATAACACTGGATGGTACTTCATAAACCGATTCAGGGGTTTGACTTGCTTCTGGTATAGGAGTAGATGGAATAGATGTTGGAGTTGGTAAAGTATATTCCATATATTCCAAGACTTCAACCCCATCAACAGGAATAACAATTCCTTGCCCATCTCCAATATTATTAGGATCTTTAATCTGGGGATTTACCTTCTTCAATAATCCTAAATCCACATCATAATTCCCAGCAATCCTTCCCAATGTCTCTCCACTTTCGACTTCATGAACAACAGGCCCGTACAAATTTCCTTCTGAATCTCTATACAAATTGAATGTATACGAACCAAGAGATCCTTCAACAGTAGCAATTCTTGAATTCAGTGTAGCAGTTAATCCATCCCTGGAGATAATCTCTGGGGAAGTATCACTCAAAGAACCGCTCAATCCTAACCCACCTAAAACTTCCAATACACCTTTTCCTTCGTAAAGAGCATATCCTAACCCCTCAACATAACTTCTTACATCAAGCGTTGGTATGGATGTTGGTGTGTTTGTAGGTGTTGGAGGCGCCGGATATTCTCCACCTCCGATTGGCAATATAAAATATTCCCCATTATAAACAATTATTGGAACTTGATATCCGTCTATTTGAACGAGATAAGCAGATTCAAAATTAATATTTGTAGTAGTTCTTCCATTTGAATCAACTTTCACTATCTCAAGATTATATGGTTCAGGTTCATTTGAAGTCAATATAGACAATGGACGATATTCTTTTATTCTAAGAAATGCATCCTCTTGATTAATTCTACCATCTCCATTAACATCATCTTCAATCTTTGTGAGGTATGTTAGTGCTGTTCTCATTAAATCTTCAGTAGGTTCGAGTGTAGCAGTTGCTGGAAGAGTTGAAGTTAGTGTAGATGTTTGAGTGATAGTAGGTGTAGCACTTGGCTGAACATAAGTAGGTGTTAGTATAGCTGTATTACTAGGTAAAACATGAGTATTGGTTGATTTTGGTGTTTGAAACTCTTGAACTGTAGGAGTTCTTGTATTAAGTTCTTGATCTACTTCTTGTTGTGTAATTTGTCCACAACCACCACTAGCTATTCCTGCCAATAAACTAACTAATAAAGGAAGCCTTGACAGAAGTTTTCGTGCCATAAGTTTTACCTAAGAACAACTTATAATGATAAAACTTAAATACTTTTACTTTTTCAAACCAGATAAAACTAAGCAAATCTTACGACAAAAATGACGTATTTCTATGTTTTAGGGAAGGTGGTATATAAAGATTCTGTTGGGAATGGGTGGTATTGTTTCATTATCGTTCCACAGTTTATGAAGATATGATGATGAAATAATGTTCAGATGTAATTTATCATAATTCCTAAGCTTCTTTGAAATAGAAATCTTTAAATAGTTGTAAGTAAAGTATTATACTTATGATACAACAATTCATAGACAGGGAATCGGAACTAAGATTTTTAAAAGACAAATATTCAGAAGCTGATTCACAACTCATTATTTTGTATGGTAAAAGACGTGTTGGGAAAACAGAACTTATCAAAAATTTTATACAGAAAAGAGGGGGGACATACATTTTATGTACAAAAGACAGTTTAAAAGAAAATATAAAAGAAATGAAAAGAAAATTCAGTAAACTAACAGGAAAGGAATATTTCTTAAAACTTGATACAAACTCTTTTTTTGATCTTTTCAAATATTTAATAGAAGAAATAAAAGATAAAAGAGAAATAATCGTCCTAGATGAATTTCCTTACCTAATTGAGATGCAAAGGGGGATAGTTTCTGTTTTCCAAAAAATCTGGGATGAACTGCTGAAAAATTCTAAAATATTTCTCATACTTTCTGGTTCAAGCATAGGAATGATGGAAACTGAAGTTCTTGATTACAAAAGCCCTTTATATGGCAGAAGAACAGGTGAATGGAAGCTTGAGCCACTCAAATTCAAAGATATAAAAGGTTTTTTCAAGAGACCTGATCTGGAGGAACTTGTTAAAATATGGTGTGTATGTGGTGGCACGCCTTTCTATTTAGATTTTCTTAACCCAAATCTCTCATTAGAACAAAACATAAAAGAAAAGGTTCTGAAAAAAGGCGAGGTTCTTTACAATGAACCAAGAGTGTTATTAAAAGAAGAATTTAGGGAACCAAAAACTTATACTCTTATTTTAAAATATCTCTCTCTTGGATATAATTCGCAAGGAGAACTCTCCTCGGTGACAGGAATAGAAAAAGGCAACCTCTCAAAATATCTTTCTGTTCTTGAAGAAACCCGAATTGTAAAATATGTTCTTCCATTCGGTAAAAGAAAGAGGGGAATATATGTTATAAATGACCCATTTTTTAATTTCTGGTTTAGATTTGTTTATCCTAACCTTTCAGATCTGGAGATGGGACTTGTAAATGAGGTCTATTCAAGAATTTCTTCCCAATTAAACACACACTATGGTCATTTATTTGAAAATTTAATTCTTGAACAATTAAAACAAAAAATAATTCCAGTTGGGTTTCCCTTCACAGAGGTGAGAAGATGGTGGTATAAGGATAAAGAAATAGATGTAGTCGTCGTAAATGAACAAACCAAAAAAATTCTGTTTGGCGAGTGCAAATGGAAGACTAACGTAAACCCTAACAAAATTCTTAGAGAACTAAAAGAAAAAACCAGTTATGTCAAGTGGAATAATGATGAGAGAAAAGAGTATTATGCTATATTCGCCAAGAGCTTCAGTAAGAAAATTAAAGAGAAGAATGTATTTTTGTTTGATTTAAAGGATATGGAAAAGGCTTTTAGAGAAAAGGGCGGAAAGTAGCAAGATGGCCATATTAAGTATTGTGAACCTTCTGGTGGGACAATTTTATTTTAAACAAATCCTGCGTAAAAAATGACGTATTCCTATATTTTGTTAAAGGTGGTATATAAAGATTTTTCTAACTAAGACCAGGTAGATAGGCAATATTTTTCTCAGGGTCTATAGGGATCATTATTCTTCCATCTAGATTAATTCCATTAAATTCTCGAGAATATCTTCTATTATTTTCTATATAAATAAGAGTAATTTTCCCTAACTTTGCAGCTCCATCATAAGGTATCCTATATTTTTCAAGAAAATGGCGTAAAACATCCTCATTAATTTCATCATCATTTATTAAACCATCTGGAACAGGAGTTGGAGTATATCCACCTTTTGATACTAATTGTTCGTATTTTCTAGCACATGCATTTAAAAATAAATTCACAAGACTTATACCTGAATATATAAAAAGTTTCCTTCTCGTCAGACTCATTTCTATCTAGATAAAACTACTAAGAGTAAAACTTAAATACTTATCATTTCTCAAACTACTCAAAACTAAGTAAATCCCGCGCCAAAAAACGACGTATTCCTATATTTTAGTAAAGGTTGTATATAAAGATTCAAAGGAAAAGAAGATTTCAATCACAAAAAATTAAAGAAAAACCTTTAACAGCTACTACATTCCCTGTTCTCATCTAAATGACTCAAACCCTCAGGACAACACTTTGGTTTTTCAACTACTGTTCCATCACAATAAGTGTCAATATAATTATATCCTTCCTTACAATAGTCTTCTCGGATAGAATAAAAGAAATTATGGTCATTTACTTTATTATTATAAACAAAATTACCTAGAAACCCACCTATTACCAATGTTAGAAATAATCCGCTCAGAACTAGCAAATACAGATTTGGTGTTTTTTTATTCTTCTTTCGCTTCATAATTATTATTTGTATTCAGGGGTTTAATATAGATATCACAGGATATATTAATTTTATAGGATACAAATTCCATCTTTTCCGAGTAGGAAGTTTCGGGAAGTCTACTAGAGATTAACTTGTTGGGAAATTGAAAAAAATGAATGTAATCATAGAGAAGAGTAATATTAAAGGAAAAATTACTGTTCCTTCATCAAAGAGTTATACCCACAGGGCTTTAATTTGTTCAGCATTGGCTCCCGGTAAGAGTAGGATAATTTCTCCATTAGATTGTGATGATACTCAAATAACATTAGAGAATTTAAGAAAAATGGGTGTCAGAATAGATAAACATCCAAATTTTTGGGAAATTGAAAATAAACATATGAAATCTTCTACTCATGAATTATTTTGTGGAAAATCTGGAACAACATTAAGATTTCTAACATCTGTTTGTTCATTATTTGATAAAAAAAGCAAACTCACTGGAGAAAAATCACTAATGAGAAGACCGATGAAACCTCTAATGAATAGTTTGAGAGAACTGGGAGCTGATTCTTTTTATGATAATGATTCGATAATAGTCCAAGGTAGACTAAATGGTGGTAAGACAAGTATCTCAGGGAATATAAGTTCTCAATTTATTTCTGGACTTTTGTTGGTTTCACCTTTGGCTAGCAAAGATGTCAAAATTCAAGTAACAACCCAAGTAGAATCAAAACCATATATTTTAATGACAATAAAGACCCAAAGAGATTTTGGGGTTAAAGTAGAACATTCAATCAATTTAAGGAAGTTCCAAATAAGGAAACAAAATTATAAGTCAGTAGATTATAAAATTGAAGGGGATTGGTCTTCTGCATCTTATCTTTTGGCTGCTGGAATTCTATCTGGAAGTGTTGAAATAGATAATATTGAGTTGGAGAGTCTGCAAGGAGATAGGAAAATACTAGAAATTTTAAAAAAAATGGGAGCTGATATATTTGTAGAAAACGGATTGGTTGGTGTTAAAAAATCTAAGTTAAGAGCAATTAATGTAAATCTTTCAGATTGTCCTGATTTGTTTCCTATAATTTGTGTTTTATGTTCAGTAGCAGAAGGTAGGAGTACAATTTCTGGTATAGATAGACTTCAGTTAAAAGAATCTGATAGAATAGATGCTATGAGGGAAGGTCTAGGTAAAATGGGTATAAACTTTACCAAAAAACAGAATAGTGTTTTAATTGAAGGCTCAGAACCCAATGGAACCGTAATTTATCCTAAAAATGATCACAGAATAGCTATGGCATTTGGAATTTTGGGTTTAATTACAAAGGGGAAAACAATAATTAAAGATATGGAATGTGTTTCCAAGTCTTTTCCAGGCTTTTGGGAAAAATTAAAAAATATTGGTGGGAATATAAAATATTAGATTGATATAAAGACTATTATCTAATGAGTGATAAAATGGTAGATGTACTATATATTCATCCATATTTTCATTATGATTACAGGAGTATACCTTATGGTTTGATAGGTATAATGAATTCCTTGAATTGTAGTAAAATTGGAAAGTATTATTTTGAAGTTAAAGTAGAGGATATTAAATCTTCAAAAATTATTATGATGGATGCCCATTGGTTATATGTTATTGGTTTTTTGGAAGAATATATAAAATTATTGAAAAAAATCAATCCTGATGTAAAAATAATTATTGGTGGTATTACTGCTAATACATATAAAGATTTTCTTATTAAATGGGGAGCAGATTTTGTTGTATTGGGTGATTCTACAATCCCAACTAAATCTTTAGTTAAAAGTTTATTAGAAAATAGAACAAAGGAATATATCAAATATAACATACCGAATATTTATTCTGAATTAGGACAAAGCCCAATTACATATTATTTGAACTCTGATGATTTTGGAAAGATAAACTACATTGACATTGATTGGTTTCCAAGATATCAGAAATTTGTCAGACATTTTCAAAAAGAAAGAGAAATAGAGTTTGACAGACAAGTATTTATGTTTCCTCATATCTTCTTTTATAAAGGTTGCATATATGATTGTGAGAATTGTGATGGCTCTAGGTCTTCTTGTATGAGACTTTATAAGAGAAATATAGTTAAGAAAAAAATAAAAGATTTAAAAAAAGAATTTCGGATATTAGAAAATAAAGGGTATTCAACAGTCTCTACATTCAGTGATCCTTTCATGGTTTTTTCTCAAAAGGAAATCATGAAAATATTCTCTAAAAAGTACGATTTTAATTTTGTTGGAGGAGATATTTATTCACTTCCTGATTTTTCATTAATAAAATACATTTTAGGAAAAGTTAACAAATATCATTTATGTTTTATCATTAGAGATGACGAATTTATTAATGGTTTTTACAAAAGAAAAATAAAATATCTTAATGAATTATCTGAATATTTTAAAGACGAGATTAATTCTGGGAAGTTAAAATTATGGACTTTTAATAATGGAAGAAAATTCAAAAGAGAGATAGATATATTTGGAATAAGGTTTTTTGGTTGTATGGAGTGGCAAATAGATAAACCAAAATCTTATGAAAATAATAAAGAACTTCTAATTAAATATAAAAATAAGTTTTTAAAGAACTCAATGACTTATCTAATTTATAAATCTTTTGATATAAAATTGAAATTCAGGGAATATGAAGAAATTTTATTAAATCTAAGAAATTTTAATACAATTAATGATTTTTATTTTAATTATATTTCAGAGAACAAAGTAAAGAAAAGACGAGCTATTATTCGTTTTGGTTTAAACGGTATAATTCTAGAAGATGAATTCAATAGTAACAAATTTAAAAAATTTTATTTGACATATAAGGACAGTAAATTGAAAAATGAAATAATATTCAAAAATAATGGTGTAAACCGAATTTTATTTAATAGACTTTTCTTTAAACGATATTCAGATTCACCATCATTTTTATCAAATCCAGTATTTGATTCATTTCAAATAGTTAATAAATAAATTAAAAATTAAATTATTTACTAGGGGAAATAAATGAGCGGCAATAGTTTTGGTAAATTTTTTAAAATAACAAATTTTGGAGAAAGTCATGGTAAATATATAGGTGTTGTTATTGATGGATGTCCACCTGGTTTAGAAGTATCAGAGAAGTATATACAAAAGGAATTAGATAAGAGGAAGCCAGGTCAAAGTGATATAGCAACGACTAGAAAAGAACAAGATGAAGTTGAGATAATTTCTGGAATTTTTAATGGACACACAACTGGTGCATCTTTGTGTATGTTGGTAAAGAACAAGGATATTGATTCTACTTATTATGAAAATATAAAATTCACACCAAGACCTGGACATGCTGACTATACTGCTTATGTAAAATATAATGGTTTTAATGATTATAGGGGTGGAGGAATATTTTCAGGAAGAATTACAGTTGGGTTTGTAATGGCTGGGGCTGTTGCAAAGAAATTGTTAAAATTATTGAAAATAGAGGTAATTGCCCACACGGTTGAAATAGCTGGAATTAAATCTAAAGAAGTAAATTTTGATGAAATTAGAAAAAATATTAATAAGAATGTTGTTAAAACAGGGGATTCAAAAATTGCTGAAAAAATGATAAAGAAAATAAAGGAGATAAGTAAAGAGGGAAATAGTGTAGGTGGGATAATAGAGGGAATAGTTTTAAATACTCCGATTGGTTTGGGAGAACCTGTTTTCGATAGTTTAGAAAGTGATATATCAAAAGCCTTATTTTCAATACCTGGGGTAAAAGGTGTAGAATTTGGATCTGGTTTTAAGGGTACAAAATTAAAAGGTTCAGAAAACAATGATGATTTCACAATTAAAGATAATCAAATAATCACTAAAACCAACAATTCCGGAGGGATTTTAGGTGGTATAAGTAATGGTATGCCAATAATTTGTAGAGTTGCTGTGAAACCAACACCTTCTATATCTAAACTCCAAAAGACAATTGATTTGAGAAAAATGAAAGAAACTGAATTAAAAATTAAGGGTAGATATGACCCTTGTATTGTTCCCAGGGCAGTTCCAGTCGTTGAATCTATGATTGCAGTTGTTCTTGCAGACCATCTTATTAGATCTGGTATTATACCTAAAAACTTGTCAAAATTATGATTATTTCCATTCTATTTTTAATTTTATAACTTAAAAAATTGTTATATGAAGGCTGATTGTGTGATTCTCTCTGGTGGAAAATCCTCTAGGATGTTAAGAGATAAGGCTTTTTTAAAATTTAAGGGAAAACCATTGGTAGAATATGCTATTAATCTTTCAGTAAAGATATTTCCTCATATTTTAGTCTCTGTTAAAAATGATGAGCAAAAACAAAAAATAGAGAGAATAACAAGTGACGTTGAAATTATAAAAGATGAACAGAAAAACTATTCACCAATGATAGGTATTAAATCAATTCTAAAACATCTGAAACACGATAATATATTTATTTTATCATGTGATATGCCTTTTATTCAGGAAACTACAATTAATAGATTGCTTTCCAGATTTGATAGAAATATTGATTGTATCGTCTACAAATCGACAAAAAAATATTATGAACCATTCTGCGCTCTTTATAATAAGAATATTTTCAATCGAGTAGACAATAATGATAGTTTCCAAAAAATTATAAATAATGTGAATAAAAAAATCGTGATACCGATAAAAGGGAATGAAATTGAATTCTTTAATATAAATACCAATGAAGATCTAAAACTAGCTGTTGAGTTATCCCAATTTAGGTAAAATTCCTATTTTTTCTAATAAAAACCATACAGTCATTAATAATAATAAAATTGTTACTATCATAAAATTAGATGTTAAAGAAAAATTATGTGTCAAAAAACCTTTTATTATCTTATAACATAGATAAAAAACTAGAAAATCTTTTATGAAAGATCTGAAGACCATAAAAACTCTTTATTTCTATTGATAAATAGTTATTTATAGAATTGGAAATTGTGCTATTTAGCAGGTAATTTTATGTCAAAAATTAAAATTTTTAAAAGTGCTTGTAGAATGTGTCATGGGGGGTGTGGCGTGTTACTTCATGTTAAGAATGGAGAGATTATAAAGATTGAAGGTAATCCAGATTCTCCACTGAGTGAAGGAACATTGTGTCCAAAAGGAAGAGCGAGTCTAGAACATTTATATAACCCAAATAGATTGAAATATCCATTAAGAAGAAAAGGTAATAGAGGAGAAGGTAAATGGGAAAGAATTAGTTGGGATATAGCTTTAGATACTATTTCTGATAAATTGAAAGAAATCAAAAAAGATTACGGTCCAGAGTCTGTAGTTCTTGGACAAGGTACAGGAAGACATCATTATGGATTTGTTATTGAGTTTGCTCATGAGTTTGGTACTCCAAATTGGACAGAACCTGGTTTAGCTCAATGTTTTTTACCAAGAGCAACGGCAAGTAATCTGACCTATGGTGGATTATCTGTATGTGATTATTATGGTAAAGTAAATCCCAAGTGTATTTTGGCATGGGGCCATAATCCGATAAATTCAGGACCTGATGGTGAACTTGGTTATAGATTTTTGAAGGCATTGAAGAAAGGAAGTAAATTAATAACGATTGACCCAAGAAAAACTGAGACAGTTAAAAAATCTGATTTATGGCTTCAAATAAGACCTGGGACAGATGATGCATTAGCATTAGCTATGATAAATGTTATAATAGAACAAAAACTTTATGATAGAGATTTTGTAGAAAAATGGACAATAGGTTTTGATAGATTAAAAGAACATATCAAAGAATATACACCCGAATGGGCTGAGAAGATAACATGGATAAAAGCAGAAGATATCAAAAAAGCTGCTAAAATATATGCAAAAGAAAAACCTTCCTGTATTGAATGGGGAGTTGCTATTGAACATACACCTAATTCTTTACAAACATGTAGAGCTATTGCTATTCTAAGAGCTTTAACTGGTAATTTAGATATACCAGGTGGAGAAATTTTTAATAATATACCTTTGGAGAATTTTCCTCAATTTTGGGATTCTAAAAAAAATATGAGACAACCATTAGGTAATTATAAGTTATTAGGAGCAGCACATTTTCCAACTTTATTAAAGGCTATTAATACAGGAAAACCTTATCCAATTAAAGCTTTCTTGGTTTTCGGTAACAATACTTTGGTGAGTTATGCTAATTCAAAGGAAGTATATAATTCTTTGATGAACTTAGATTTTTTTGTTGTAACTGATATATATATGACTCCTACCGCAGAACTGGCTGATGTTGTTTTGCCAGCTGCTACATGGTTAGAGTTTGATCAAATTTTAGCCGTTCCTTTTGGATCTCCTAAAGCTATATTATCTCAACAAAAAATTCTAGAAATGTATGAATCTAAACAAGATGAATGGATATTAATTCAATTAGCGAAGAGATTGGGGTTGCCTTTAGGAAGGTTAAAATTGAAGACTATACTGGATTATCAATTAAGTCCTTTGAACTTAAATTTTGATAAATTGAAAGAAAGAGGACATGTATTTTTTGAAACAGAATATAAAAAATATAGAAAATTTGGTTTTAACACACCTTCTGGTAAAGTTGAATTTTATTCATCTATATTACGTAATTATGGATTTAATGCTCTTCCTATATATAAAGAACCACCAGAAAGTCCAGTGAGTAAGCCAGATTTAAAAAAGAAATACCCTTTAATTCTAACTACAGGTGGTAGATCTTTACAATTTTTTCATTCGGAAGGAAGACAAATAAAATCTTTGAGAAAAGCGCATCCTGATCCATTAGTTGAAGTTAATCCAAAAACTGCGAAGAAATATAATATAAAAGAAGGAGATTGGGTGTATATAGAAACTTTGAGAGGAAGGATAAAACAGAAAGTCAAATTAAATGATGGGATTCATCAAAAAGTTGTGAATGCAGAACATGGATGGTGGTTTCCAGAAGACAAAAATGTAAAACACGGAGTTTGGAAATCTAATGTTAATGTTCTTACTAATAATAAACCACCTTATGATCCAGCTGTTGGAACTTATCAATTGAGAGCATTAATGTGTAGAATATATCCATTGGATCAGTGAGTTTGAATTGTAACAATATTTCATAATATAATTTCTGTTGGTTCAAAAACAATTCTGTCAAAAATTTTAATATTCTTAGGAAGTAGATTGTTACAATAAAATTGTGTATTTCCTTTTAAAAATAAACGAACATTATTGACTACATGACTATAGTGAGATTTAAGACATTCTTTATTACAAGGATTCTTTCCTCTAATATACGCTTTTTTTGAATAATAAGAATGGGCTTTACAGAATCTTGTTAGTGTAACAGGAACAAATGGATAATAAAGTGATTTTTTAATATCAAAGTCAATATTAATACCTTGATATACATTATCTAATTCAATTCGCGAAATTTTATTTTTAAGAATGAAGTTTTTCAATAAATCTGTGCAATCCATTGAACACTCTTTTATTATTAATTTTGTATCTTCATTTAAATTAAGAAAAGAACTATCAAATAAATCCTCTATAAAACTTGGATCTTTTTTTTGTTTTGTTAATAATCGCCCCATCGAAAGTTTAAAAGAATATCTTTCCTTTAGAAAATGAAAAAGGCCCCAATCATTAAATACAATTTCAAACCCATTCATATTTTTCTCTTTGAAAAAAATAAGTAGTTTCTTTATTTTCTTTAAAGCATCTGGAGTTACAAAAGGTGTTAGAAACGTTAATTTTAATTTATTTTTTTCACAAAAATCTACAACTTTTTTAATTTCTTTTAAGTCAGGAATTAAATTGGTACAAAATTCAGAGCCAAAGTATATCCTCTCAAATTTGAAGTTTTCAATTTTTGAAAGTTCTTGTAAGTATCTATTCGACTTTATTTTTTCTTGTATTTTAATTATATAATCATTTGTAAGTTTATCAAAAAATTCGATGTTACTTATATATAATGCAAATTTCATTTTTAAACCACTTCCTTTTGAAAATAGCAAGAATCAAGACCATATTTTTGACATACAATGCCAATTTTTAATGTATTTTCTACGAAAAATTTCTCTCTTTCATTGATATTTATATTTTCTTCGAATTTTTCCACTCCCCCATGAATTATTTCACTAATTTTTGAGGAAGTCTTAGATACAAAATCCATCTTTGATTTCGATTTTTTCGCGATTTCTATGACCTTTTTAACAGCGTATAGAGAAGTATAAACAATTGGAAAAGGATATTCTCTACCAGTAAGCTTTAATGAATCAATTCCAATTTTAAGATAGTCGTAAATATTACAAATTCTACATGTAGAGTTTATTTTTGGTGGTATTTCTGTATCACTATTTGCTCTAAAAAGATATTCTTTATTACATAATATTGGGATTAGTGGATTTAGTGAATGTATAGAAGAGCAGAAACCTTCAATATTAGGACAATTAATGAAAAAATCAATAAAATTTTCAAGTTCAATATTAGGACATTTTTCTCTTATATCTTTCATTTCTTTAGCAAAAATAGATCTAGGAAATATAATTCTAGAAGCTCCCAATTCTTGATAAAATTTTACAGTTTCTGAGTTGAATGTAGAAGATAACATACTTATATGAATAGGAATATTATCATGTTTTTTTTTCAATTCTAGTATTAAATTCAAGTCAGTAACTATTAGTCCATCTACATTAAGTTTAGAAATTTCTTTAACTTCTTTTAAAACTTGTTTAAATTGATGTTTACTATAGTTTTCATTTAATGTTACAAGAATCTTTTTTTTCAAACTATGTGCTATTTCCAAAGCTTTTTCTACTTCTGTATAACTTCTAAAATTACATCTTAAAGAAAGATCGTCCATACATCTCCTGTTATTGTTAAATAATAGAGAAGGAGAATTTAACTGTTTGACCCCACAATAGAATTCATCCGCACCTAGATTAGAAAGCGGCTCTATTTCTTTTAGATTCTTTATTGCAACAAGCATATTCATTTGTATCACCAATATGTTAGTTAATAATTTAATAAAAATATTGATAAATTCAAATTTAAGGAAATGTATAGGATAATATTTAAAAGTTTAATATTTTCTAAAAAGGAGATCTTATATAGAGTGAATAAAAAACCAAAGAGAATTGAATGAATATAACTCTAAGTTTTTACAGATTAAATTTTTCCTGATTTTTTATTTATAATATTTCTAATACATGAACCTTGATAGTCTTTATCATAGTCCACATACTTTTCAATTTTTTTAAAGAAAATATTTCTTATTTCATGAAATCTGTGTTCTAATATATTATTGATTTTTAGATTTCTCATTGGAAAGCAGTAAGAGACAGATAAATCCGAAAAAACGTCCATAGCAGGACTGCAAAATTTATATGCAAGTCCACAATAATTTTCTATATATTTTATTTCTTCTTTTGAAAAAATATTTGGTAAACTTACACTAATTCCACAATCTAAATTAACTTTTATTTTGGATTTTTCGGCTTTTTTAATTATTTTCATTATTGGGTCCTTCATTTTTTCATAACATTTTGGTTTAATGTATATATTATTTCCTTTTAGGTTTGGTTGAGCAATATCAAATCTAATTTCATTTATTTTATATTTGTTACATAACTCAAATATATAGTTAGAATCTTGTTTTGAATTATATAATGTCATGCCAAGGACGATTCTCTTTTTTAAAGATATAAATTTTAGATTTTTCTCTAATTTTTCTCTGCTTTCTGGTGAATTAGATGCAGAAACATTTATTAGGTAATTGTGAATTATCGGATGAAGTAATATTTTTTTATCTACAAGAACTGTAGCATTGGTAATTAATAAAGCAGATATTTCTTTTGTATGACATTCATCTAAGAAAGTACATAAATTCTTATGTAAGAATGGTTCTCCTCCAAGAATTCTTATTTGTTTAATTCCATTATTTTTACACCAATCTATAATTTTTCTAAAAGAATCTATACTCATTTCATTCTTCTTATTTTTTTTACCAACAAAACAAAAAGGACAATTCTGATTACAATTTGTAGTAATAATAATATTTAACATATTGAAACAACTTAATATACTCTAATATATATTTAATCTAGTTCATAGTTTATTATTAATACACTTAAATATTTGGAAAATGATAGGTGAAATTAATGAATTTTAAAGAAAGATTTTTTAAACTCGCTTCAAATATCCCTGACTTATCAGATAATAGTTATTTTTTCTTCTCTTTTTTTTATAATTGGTATGGGAAAAAATTTCCATTGAGAATTGGATGTTGGTATTCAGATAAATCTATTGAAATGTTAGAAGACCCTTCTGTTACGAATAATTCAAATTTTTTCTTTCTTTGTGAAGATTTTAAGCAGTTATCTAAACCCAACTTTTCTGATTCTATTTCAAGAAAATTTGACAACCAAAAATTTTATTTCGATTATGTTCCAAATCAAGGATTTATCAAAGGGTTAATTGAACCTAACAGGTTTCATGTTTCTTGGGAAAATAAAGATAAAGTTTTTACAGTTATTGACAAATTATCTCATATAACTGAATTTAATGATTCTGAAATTAATATTCAGAAATTCAAAAAAAATCGAGAAATGAGAAATTTCATTAAAATTCTTTCAAAGAAACAATCTAAAACTACTTATCCAGAACTTTTTGATTTATTGAATTATCTCCCAGATCAAGTTGATGATTGGGAATTGGTTACTATTCCGTTTTTAGATTTTCAAACAGTACAAGTTTTAGATGAAAAACATTCTTTTAAGATAGTTCAAGCTAACTATAAAAAATCTGATAGATATTTGAATGTGGGGTTAACATTTGGATGTAATTGCCCCAATAGTGAAATTGAAAATATTCTTGAAAGACCAAAATTTTTAGGTAGAGACTTCTCAAAGATTAAAATAAACAATAAAGAAGTTTCGAAAAGGAAAGAAGATTTATTCATTAAACTAATATATCTAAATAGGAAGAAAAGATACTCTATTAGTGTTTTTAATAATGAAACTTCTATTAATAGAAAGAAGCATAAAGATGTAATGAGGAGACTCATGTCTAAAACAATGAATAAATTAAATAATTATAAAATTTGATAATATTATGTGAAGTTATGAAGAGTTTAAAATTTCCAAAAATTAAAAAAACTATATCATCATTTTTATTAGATGAACGTGGTGGAATAAGTAAACATAAAATGTTATCTATAGGGGCTTTTCTTGGAAGCGTTTCTATTTTATCACTACTTCCAGATGTTGCTGCTACTCATACAAATAGTTTTTCTGTTTCTTGGAATGCTGGAACAATAACAGGAGAACATGGGCATCACGCCAGTCATGCATCTCACGCCAGTCATGCATCTCACGCCAGTCATGCATCTCACGCCAGTCATTATAGCTGGTCAGCTTGTTACACTAGTTACAATGCCAGAGGAGCTGGTGCTTGTTCTGCTGCAGGGAAAAGTTGTAGTGGTAGTTGCCTTATGACAGTTTATAGTCATCCTTGTGCATATCTAAGATGTTATGGTTATGATTGTGCTGCAAAACTTTGGGATGCTAGTTACACTTGTAGTGGTACCCCATGTGGTATAACACGTAGTTGTGATGAGTCTGAACCTGCTGTAAAGGGTTGTTGTAGCAGTTAATAATTTATTTTTATGATATGAATAATAAAATATGAGTTAATTATAATGAAACTAAAAGTAATTATAGGTATTTCATTAATTCTTTTTGTAAGCCTATTTTTTTATTATATTAAAAAAAAAGGCTCATATAAACAATTACCTTCTGTTCTTAATGAAAAAACATGTATGCGAATTTTAAAAAAATATCAACCAAATATAAATAAACTTGATTTTGAAAGTATTGATCATGAAAATTATAAATATAAACAATTGATGTTAAAACCCCCGGAAGATTTAGATGGTATGGGTGATAGAAGCATAACTTTTGTTTTTAATAATCAAGAATTTGAAGGTTGTAACATAATGGATAACTATGTATTATTTGAAAAATTGTCTGAAAATGGAGAAGAAATAGATTTTAAAAAATATTTTGATTGTGAAAAATTGGAATGTAAAAATATAACATGTGATAATGGAAATGGACATTTTTTTTATACTTATAGAAAATTCGGGAAAAATAATAATTCTTTTGAATTAAAATATTACAAAAAGGATAAAACATTAGAAGGTAATGTAAGTATTGATTTTCAATTTTTATATTTTAATAGACCATTAGATGATTTTATTGAGAATATTAAAAATTCAATGTGTCAAGATTTTGATAAAGTGTAGTTAGGAGAGTGATATAATCAATATTAAAAATTATATGATATTATCAGTATTTTTAATTTTATTTTTTTTAATATTTCTATATAGTGTAAATTTACTTAGTAAAAAGATAGATAAAACCGAATCTATGGAAACCTTTTCTTCTTCTGATGAGACTTTTAAAATAAAAGAAACTGAAGGATTTCTTCAATCTTATTCAGAATTCTTTTTTCAAAAGAATTGTAAAGAGTTGCTAGAAAAATGGGAGCCGAATATAGACCAATTAGATTTTAAAGTGGTCCCGGGTGATTTTCATATTGATCGGTATTCAACTAATTTTTATCCAAGTCAATTATATGAATTTGAGTATAATGGCACAAAAATGATCTCATTTATATATAATAAAAATGAAGATCTTGAAGCTTGCAATGTTTTCATTCTTTCTCACTATATAAATTCAACTGAAGTTGATTCTTACTTTGAAAATTATTTTAATTGTGAGAAGGAAGATTGTAAGGACTTTAAATTTGAAAAAGGGAGATTTCTGTATGTTTTTAATGATTTAGAAAATTATAATTTTTTAAAATATTTTTTGAGAACTGATGGGGTTTCTGGTGTTAAAGATCATGTTATCGAATTTCAAATACTTTATACAGTAAAAGATATGGACCGTTTTATTAAACAACATATAAAGTCAGCAGAACTAGGGTATTCTTATTGTGGCGATTAATTTTAGATTTTAATTTAGATTGTATCTAGGTGAATTCTAAAAATTTGTGTTGACAGATTCATTAATAATCTATTAATAGTTTATAATAAAATATTATTTTAATGACCAAGAAAATTATTTTGGATGTTGAGGATAAACTTTGGGGAGATTTCAAAAAGAATGTAACAAGAGATAAGACCCTTAATCAGGCTCTCATAGATCTTATTAAAGAAGACTTGAAAGAAAATAATTCTGAAAAATTAGAAAAGATGGGATTTGATAAGGCCATAACTTTAATTAGGGAAGATATAGACAATATAACCCTTCAATTGGTCAAATTAGTAAAAGAAAGGATGATTCTAATTGAAAAGATAGCCAGACTGAAGAAGAAATTTGATAAGCCAATAGAAGACAAGAAAAGAGAGTCTGAAATGATGGCTAACATAAAGAAGATTGTAGATAAAGAGAATAAAAAAGTTGGAAAAAAACTAGTGAATTATCAAACAGTTCAAGAAATTATGAATTTACTTTTGAGAGACTCGAAAAAAATACTATTGAAAGTTAAGAGTGAGTGATAATGAGAAATTATGCTTCTCTTTTTCAAGGTACTCCTTTGGAAGAAAGATATAGTGGTGGAGATTTACCAATAATTGCCGGTTATTGTACGGTTCCTGATAGAGAAAGAACAATAAGAATGTCTCGCTCCCTTTTGAGATTACCCAATGTAGTTTGTGTGAGAGGTGGAGCCTGTAAACCTAGAACACACCCAGATTCTTTTCGGGGTTATGGTATAAAAGGATTAGAGTGGTTGAAAATGGCTCATGAAATTACTGGACTTCCTATAGTTACTGAAATTATGGATTCTGGGGACTTGAAAACTTTTGAGAAGGTGTTTGGTCCTAATATGAGTAAATATGTGATTCTTCAGATTGGAAGTAGAGATATGCAGGCTTATGGTTTATTAAAATCTGTGGGAGAAATGAGGAAAAGATATTCAAATTTAACTGTTTTACTTAAGAGAGGGATGTGTGCAGAACCAGAAGAAGTTTTAGGTTCAATTGACTATCTTGGTGATACAGGGTTAATCTTATTATGTCTAAGAGGGTTACAAAAAATGGATTATGGAAGTACAGAAATAGCGAGATTAAGAGAAGAAATACCTCATCAAAATCCAGAATATAGATTTCATTGTGATGTAGATGATATTGAACCCTTAAAGGAACTTTTAAAAGACAGAGATAGTGTTATTGTTGGTTTTGACCCAAGTCATATTGCAGGAAACCATATATATGTTCCAAGAGTTGCTAGAGAAGCGGTTGAACATGGTGCTGATTTTCTTTTAATAGAGACTATGTTGGATAATGATAGGAGAGATAAATTGAAATGTGATGCAGAGCAAGCTATAACAACATCTGAATTAGAGAAACTTATTTCAGAACTACAAGAAATTTATTCTTCTGTCAACAGGTGAAGAAAAATGATAGATACTAAAACAAAACTTTGTGCTCTAATAGGGAATCCGGTAGAACATAGTATGTCACCTATAATGCACAATATTGCATTTAAAAAAATGGGTCTGAATTTTGTTTATCTAGCATTGAAGGTCGATAATTTAGAAGATACTTTGAAAGGAATGAGAGCGCTGAACATCAGAGGATTCAATGTAACAATCCCATATAAGATTGAAGTTATGAAATATCTAAATGGTATTGACAAAACAGCAAGAAGAATTGGGTCAGTGAATACAATTGTAAATAATAATAGCTATCTAAAAGGATTTAACACCGATTGGTTAGGAGCAATAAAATCAATAGAAGAAAAAACTAGTATTAAAGGAAAAAAAGTTGTAATGTTGGGTGCTGGTGGTGCAGCAAGAGCTGTTGCTTTTGGGATAAAAAATAGGAAAGGAAATCTCACTATTTTGAATAGAACTGTAGAAAAAGCAGAGAAACTTTCAAAAGAGGTTGATTGTAATTTTGGGGGGTTAGATGATCTTAAACATCTTTCTTGTGATATTTTGATAAATACAACATCTGTTGGAATGTATCCTAATAAGAACTTATCATTAGTAGAAAAAAATATTCTCAAAAATGTTGGTTTTGTGTTTGATGTCGTTTACAATCCATTAAAAACCAAATTGTTAAGAGATGCTGAAGGTGTTGGTTGTCAAATCATAGGAGGAATAGATATGCTTGTACTACAGGGGGCTGAGGCATTTGAGTTGTGGACTGGGAAAAAACCTGATATAGAATTGATGAAAGAAGTTGCAGTTAAGCAATTAACAGGTGAAGTTAATGAAAAGTAATATAGCATTAATCGGTTTTATGGGCACTGGAAAGACTGTTGTAAGTAAAGAATTGTCTAAAAAATTAAACAAGGAATATATCAGTACTGATTCATTGATAGTTAAAAAGGCGGGTAAAATTATTCCTAGGGTTTTTAATGAAGATGGTGAAATTAAGTTTAGGGAATTGGAGGTTGAAGTAATTAAAGAAGTTTCTATAGAGAATAATCTTATCATTGATTGTGGAGGAGGAGTAGTTTTAAATAAAATTAATATTGATCGTTTAAATAAAAATTCTATAGTCGTTCTCTTAAAATCTTCACCAAAATCTATTCTAACTAGGATACTAAAAGAAAAAGATAAAAGGCCTTTACTTGAGGTTCCAAACACAATGGAAAAAATTGAACAACTTTTAAATCTGAGAAAACCTTTCTATGAAAACTCATCAAAGTATACTATTGACACATCAAATATGAGAATTGATGAAGTAGTTGATGAAATTGTAGAAATTTTGAAGTCGGAAGTTGAAAAAAAGAACACCTACATACAAGACAACGATTAAAATAGAGTCAATACTTGACTAGAAACAAATAAATATCTTAAATTCTTAGAAATCCTATAATTAATGCTATGAAAGAGGTGTCTAAACTAAAAAAATATTATATAACCACGGCTATTCCATATGTTAACGCCCCACCACATATTGGACATGCATTGGAATTTATTCAAACTGATGTTATTGCTAGATTTCATAAGTCCTTAGGAAAAGACGTTTTTTTCTTAACAGGAACAGACGAAAATGCTCAGAAGAACGTTCTAGCCGCGGAAGAAAAGGGAATGGGTGTTCAGGAATTAGTCGACAAAAATACAGCATTCTTTAAAAAAACTATTGACAATCTTGGTGTATCATATGATGATTTTATTAGAACGACTGATAAAAAAAGACATTGGCCTGGGGCTAAGAAGATATGGGAAGAGTGTGTGAAATCGGGTGATATTTACAAGAAAAGTTATGAAGGTCTTTATTGCGTGGGTTGTGAAGCGTTTAAAACTGAGAAAGATTTAGTTGATGGAAAATGTCCTGAGCACTTGAAACCACCAGAAAAAATAATCGAAGAAAACTACTTTTTTAAATTATCCAAATATCAGAAAAAACTAGAAGAGTTAATTGAATCAGATGAATTAAAGATAGTTCCCAAAACAAGAAAAAATGAAGTTTTGAGTTTCATCAGATCTGGATTGGAAGACTTTAGTGTTTCCCGTCCGAAAAAAAGAATGAAAGGTTGGGGAATTCCTGTTCCTAGTGATGACAGTCAGATGATTTATGTTTGGTTTGATGCTTTAATCAACTATATTTCTGGTATGGGTTATGGATCTAAAGACGAATTATTTAAGAAGTATTGGCCTGCTGACCTTCATGTAATTGGAAAAGGTATTATAAGATTTCATGCAGTTTATTGGCCAGCTATGCTTTTGTCCGCAGGTCTACAGCCTCCAAAATCCATTTTTGTTCATGGATATATTACAGCAAATGGTCAGAAAATTAGTAAATCTTTAGGTAATGTTGTTGATCCAAATGAAGTTGTCAAGAAATATGGATTAGACTCGGTTAGATATTTTATGCTTAGAGAAATCTCACCTTTTGATGATGGAGACTTTTCTGAAAAGATGTTAATTGAAAGGGTTAATAATGAGTTAGTTGCAAATGTTGGTAATTTTGTTTACAGGACTTTATCGTTTCTTGATAGATACTTTGATGGTGTAATTCCTAAATCAGGTAAATTTACAAAAGAGGATAAAGAGTTAATTGAAAAAATAAATGATTATCCAAAAGAAATTAAAGAACTTCTGGAAAAGATAGAATTGAAAGAAGCATTGAAAAAAATACTAGAACTATCTTCTCATGGTAACAAATATTTTCAGGACAACAAACCATGGGAACTCGTTAAGAATGACAAAGAAAGGTGTGGAACTGTTCTCTATTTATGTGCTAATCTTTGCCGAACATTGAGTATTTTGTTATTTCCTTATTTGCCTAGTTCTTGTAAAAGATTATGGAGTCAATTAAACCTTGGAAAAAAACCTGAAGGTAATGTTTGGGATAGTGCATCAGAACTTAAGATAGGATCTAATCATAAAACTAATAAACCTGAGATATTGTTTAAGAAAATAGAAGTTGAAGAAATAGTGGAAGAAATTAAACCTAGAACTAATAAAAAAATTAAATTCTCGGTAAGTCATGAAGCTAAAGAATTAGGAATCAAAGCCCGCGCAGCAGTAATATATGGAGTCAATATAAAAAAGAAAAATTCAGAACTTGAGAAATTCAAGAAACAAATAATAGAAAAAAATGATAATAGATATAATAAAATTATAGAAGGCTTCAGAGATATTTACAAGAAAGTTGAAAGTGATGAATTACCGGGATCAGAATCTTTAATAAACTTTGTTAAAGAGAAAGGAAAACTTCCACAGATTAATACGGTTGTTGATTGTTATAATGCTTTATCACTAGGGAGTTCTCTTGCTATGGGGTGTCATGATTTAAGTAAAATAAGAGGCAACTTAAAGATTGATATTACAGAAGGAAATGAAAAATATACACCACTCGGGAAAAAGAACCCAGTAAAAGTTGAAAAAGGGAAGTATGCATGTATGGATGATGAAAAGATTATTTGTTGGTTAAATACTTTACAATGTGAAGAAACCAAAACAACTCTTGATAGTAAAGATATTGTGATTTATCTCGAAGGTAATAAAAACACGACAGATGAATATCTTGATAAATGTATAAAAACAGTTGCGGAATCAATTGTCAAATTTAACAGCGGAGAATATAAGATAATTACTGCTAACAAGGAGGTAAAAAATATGGTAAGTTTTAAAGAATTCAAGAACATGGAACTACGTGTAGGAACAATCAGAGAATCTGAACAAGTGGAAGGATCAAAAAAACTAATCAAGATGAAAGTAGATTTTGGAGAATTTCAGAGACAGGTAATAGCGGGATTGATACCACACTATAAACCAGAAGAATTAGTTGAAGAACAATTTATTTTCATTACAAATCTTGAACACGCCAAATTGATGGGACTAGAATCCGAGGCAATGATACTTGCGGCAGTTGAAGGAGAAGAGGAAAAAGTAGTTTGTTTGAAACCAGAAAAAGAAGTTAAAGATGGAACCAGGATTTGTTAGATCAATTAAAAAAACAGAATTTTCAAAACTTCCGTTTAATCCCAGGTAGTTTGTCGAAGTGCTGGTCATTAGAGAATATAATTTTTATGTCATTATCTTTCATTAAACTGTAATTCATAAGATCATTCAATTCAATTTGTTTATATTTTATTTTTAATCTACATCCATCTAAGATTTGTTTTGAGGTTACATTCAGAATTTCTATTTCAGTTTTTAATAAACCATTTATTAGATTTTTCATTTTTTCAAATTCTTTCCTCTTTTCATAATACCAACAAATTTCTTTTAACACTAGCGTAGAAGTTACTAAATCCTCATTTTTTCCAAAAAAATTTTCTATTTTTTCAACAAATTCTTCATCTTCTTCAAAATAATAAATATAAATGTTCGAATCAATAAAACTCCTCATTTTTTCAACTCCTTCATGAGATTTTTCATCATATATTTTCTAGCTTCCCTTTTTGGGTCTTTAGAAGGTTTTTTTGTTTTCCCAGCACCTCTTAGACTTGTAATTTTGACCGGAGGCTCTATTATTATTTTCTGCTCTATTTTCCTCATAACAATATCAGATCCTATTTTAAGCCCCATTTCTCGTCTCCAACCTATTGGAAGAGTGATCCTCCCACCAACTTGGAGTTCCCTATTTACCATTTTAATATTTTCTACCATTTAATATTCACCTGGTAATTATTTACCAATTGGTATTTATAAAGTTATCTATCTCAAAAAAAGTTAAGGATGGGACGAGAATAGAGTAGTTCCTTTTTAAGTTTCAGATAAATTTTTTGTACAAATAGAGAAAAATAACAATAGAAATAGCAGTGGATAAAATAGAATAATTCCATGTACTAGTAAACAAAAGAGGATTTTTTTCATAATGTTTAAATGGATAAAAAATAGGTAGATTCCTATGTGCAAATAAATCTAGAATTAAGTGACTTGATAATCCTATTGTCAATGAAATTAGTATTAATTTAATGCCTTTATCAACAATCAAACTCCCATTTACGAGATATAATACTAGTAATGAAACTGGTAAAAGAATAAAAAAACACCCCAAAAGAGAATGCATTAATTTTGGTTTAACAATTTCAAGTAATAAAGGATCTTTTGGCTTTCTGAAAAAATCATATTTAAAAAATAAATCATGCATAGAGTATTTTTCAATTAAAAAAATTTTAATAGACATTAGTAGAACTTCAATATCAGGTAATAAACATCCTATTAACAAACTTGTAAGGTCCAATCTTTTTTTTGTTATAAAAAATAACCAAAGAACAGAAGCAATATGTGCAAACACTGAAGCCATAATAATTATTACCTAATTTCATTTTTATAAACCAATAAATCCAACTATTATCTGTGAAACGAGCAAAAGATTTGATGTCAACAGATGTAGTCTATCTACATCCAGAAGACTCTATATTTGATGCAGCTAACCTGTTTTCTCAATTAGATATACATGGATTGCCAGTGGTCAAAGACGACAAACTCGTGGGTATGATAACAGTTACTGATATAATCAAGTTTATCGACATCAAGACAGATAATTTACCAGAGCTTAAAGGCACAGGTTTACATGACGTAATTTTAACTATTTTCAAGACTGTAAAATCCAGTGAAGATTTTGAGAAAGAATTGGAAAAAATATCAAATTCTAAAATTGAAGATATAATGAGCAAAGAATTGATAACAATAAATCAAAAAGCAACTTTTTTGGAAATTGCAAAAATAATGGATAAGCATAACATTCACAGAGTTCCAGTTGTAAGTAGAAACAGACTAGTAGGTATGATAACTGGTGTTGATTTGATGAAAGTATTGTTAAAAAATCCTAGAAAAAAAAGAAAATAGATCATGTCAACTTGTTCATTAAATCTCTCATTGCTATATCTACTTCATTCAATTCTCTTTTAACTATTTCTTGATTAAGTGATCTGGTCATTGTTGAGAAAATAAGGTCTGACTTTTCTCTTGCATCCGTGTCAAAGATGTTCTGTCTGACAAAGGGATTATCAATTTGTGAAAGAAAAAAATGAAAATTCTTTTTTACATCTTCAGGGACTTTTGAGTCATTAATAATTCTCTTAACTTCTGGTGTATGGAATTTAGATACATATTTCTCTCCTTTTTCTTCTATCAATCCTTTATCTAAAAATTCTAATATTTTTACTGTGACATTTGTTTCTGGAAATCTTTCTTTTATTTCTTCTAAATTTTTTGGATATTCAATAAAATCAAGTATGTCATAGTCTATTCTTTTTAGATTGGCTTTACTCGTTTCTATTGGGAACATGATTATTATTTGTAGAGAAAAGAATTAATGTAAATAAAAATAAAAAAAGTCTGTTATTATTTTATTCTAACAAGTAACAACTTGTCTTACACTATTACTTGGTGATGTTACCAAAAGTGTGTGTTGCCCTGAACTAAGTTCAGTAGGGTCAGATGATACTGCTGTTCCTGTTTCTCTGGTTTCTATTGTCCCGAAATCATAAAAAGTTGATTTGACGACATTATCTATTAAAACTGTAATATCAGCATCTACCAAATCACTTGTTCCCTCATTTGAAAGTACAATGGTTATATGCGTTGAATTACAGTATGCATCCGCCAGTGATATTGACTTTTCTGTTTTACCACTTATCATTCCTGAGAAAAATAGGTAAGCAACTCCTATCAATCCTATTACTATCATTACAAGAAGAATAGTTGCAATTATTCCAGATACACCTTTATTTGACATAACTAAAGATTGTTTTCTTGGCTTATAAATCTTTTTTCTAATTCATTTAGATTTTTTCCCCAACTTTTCAATCCCACCCATATAATCTCTGAGAACTTTGGGAATAACAACTGTCCCATCTTTTTGTTGATTTTGTTCAATGATAGCAATCATGACTCTACTTGTGGCAATACCAGTGTTGTTGAGTGTGTGGACAAAATTAACAGGTGGTTGACCTTCCTTATCTCTAAACTTAATATTTAATCTTCTTGCCTGATAGTCTGTACAATTAGAATTTGATCCTACCTCCCTAAATTCCCCATCAGCCATCCAGATCTCAGTGTCATATTTTTTTGCAGCAATTACTCCTATATCTCCTGTACATACATTGACTACACGATGAGTTAGTCCTAGGACTTTGAACATCTCTTCAGTATTGTGTTGTAATTCTTCATGATATTTCCATGACTCATCTGGGTGACAAAAGATGAATTGTTCTACTTTATGAAACTGATGCATTCTGAAAAGTCCTTTGGTATATTTTCCATGTGATCCTACCTCTTTTCTAAAACAAGGACTTAATCCACAAAATTTGATTGGTAAATCTTTTTTATCTATGACTTCATCCATAAACATTGCACCCATTGGATGTTCACTTGTTGCAATTAAATGAAGATCTTCCCCCTCGATTTTATACATAACATCATTAAATGATTCCAAATCTGTCACACCTTCGTAAGGTTTTCTTCTCATCATGAATGGTGGTATGACTAATTTATAACCCCTTTTTCTCAGGAAGTCTATCGCAAACCTTTGCAATGCTAAGTCAAGTAAGGCCAATTCTTCTTTCTCATAAAAAAATCCCATGCCTGAAATTTTTGCTGCTCGTTCTGACTCAATCAACCCAAGATCTTCAAGGATTTCTATATGAGTTTTTGGTTGAAAACTGAACTCAGGAATTTTTCCCCATCTTTTTATTTCAACATTGTCATTTTCATCTTTTCCAAATGGAACTGATTCATGAAGGAGATTAGGTATACTCATTAAACTTGGTCTTAGTTTTTCTTTTAGTTTGATTTCATTTTCTTCAAGTTCTTTTATCTTCTTTGGTAGTTCTTGAATTTCTTTGACTTGCCCTTTAATGTCTTTACCTTCTTTTTTTAGTTTAGATATTTCAGTCGTTACTTTATTTCTTCTTTTTCTTGAATCATTTAATTCTTTAGTTACTTCTCTCCATTCTTTGTCAAATTTTATTACATCATCTAATCTTTTTATGGCATCTGAATCATGTCTTTTTTCAAGATTTTCTCTGACCATTTCTGGATTTTCTCGAATTAGTTTTATGTCTAGCATTTACTCTCCTCCTTTATTATTTTATTTAATATTAATTAATTTTCACTCCTTGTTCTATTCCATAAAGTTCTTCGATTAATGAAATTAAGGCTTTCATATTTTCTCCTTTGAGAACATGATCAACTTCTTTCTTCACACCAGAGTTAGCATTTTCAACAGCTACTGAATAACCAGCGATTCTTAACATCCCTAAATCCCCAGCACCATCTCCTACAACAAAAGTTCTTTCTGGTAGTATTCCTCTCTCATCACAAAAGGCATGTAGATAATACTCTTTATTACCTCGGACCATTACTTTTACTCCATTTAATTTTCCATCTTGGTCATATGTGAATTCATTTGAATAGATTGTTGCTATTGATCTGTACGGCTCTGAAATGAAATCAATGACCCCACCAGTAATTATTGCTACTGGAATTTCGTGTTTCTGAAGATAATTAAAAAACTCTTCGACCCCTGGTTTTATCTCAAGGACTTCTTCAACTAATTCTTGAATTTTGTCTCTAGTCAAGCCATACTGAACTAACATTCCAACTGTTTTTCGAAAACTTTCTTCCCATGACTTTCCATCACCATTAACTCTATTTTCCTGTTCTTGTCTGATTCCAAGGTAGAGATCTCTATCTAATAATTCTGCCATTCTTGGCATTAACTCCCCTATTGTCATCGTTGATTCCCAATCAACCACAACAGCAAATTTTTCATTATATCTAATCATCATCTCAATCTCATTTGAACTTTAAATGATCTAAGAACCAATGGACCCTAACAGCAACTAGAGCCAGAACTAGAAGAGGAAATTTTTACAAATAATACTAAGAAAAAGTCAAACAAAATTAGATTTTGGATTGGTACGGCATCACATTCACTTAAGAATAATTGGTTGGTTAAGTTTATATTTTTAATCCCTGGTCTTGAACATATTCTGAACCATTTTTCAACGCTATTTCTGCCTTCTGGAGCTCTTTTCCAAGATAAAATGCATGAAACTGATCGTTAATTCTAAAATTCTCAACCATTTTTTCACAAATTTCTTCAGCAGTCTTCCCACAAATTTCATCAATTCTTTTACCTTCAGGGGTCATATGGGCAACTTTTATTCTTTCCCTTTCAATAGATATTCTAAAATTACCTCTTGGGTCTCCAATCTTTTCTACTTTTATTGGGTATTTTTCAATTATTTCTTTTGCTTTTTTCCAGTTGTTTTTGTAAATATGTGCACTACAAGAGAATGTTGTAATTGTTCCCATATCTATTCCTATTTCTTCTGAGATTATTTTTTGGAGTTTTCTCAGAGCATAAACATTTCTAGGCCAGGCTTCAAACATGTCATTGCTTCTGAAGTATGCTGTCAAGTATAGTTTGTTTCCTTGAACAAGACATTGAACAAGATCTAGGCAAGGTGGTTTATCACTGTTAATATCTTTAACAATATCCCAAGTGCATGCAACCGCTCGGCGAGAAAAATTATGTGCTTTTAATTCTTGAACTATTTTTTTTATTTGGTCAATATTTCTAAATTTCATTAACCTTTGTCCATATGTATATTCTATTGACGGATCTACTATTGGAGTAATAACTGTTGGTATATATTTTTCTAAATCTTTTTTTGTGAATTGATAGAATTCTCTCCATTTTAGTTTGTCAGTGTCTTCTTCTTCGATTATTACCATTAAATCCATAAGTTCTCTTTGGCCTATATCATATTGACTCTTTTTTGTCTCCCCGAATTTCATGATTAATTTAATAATTTTCAACCATGCATTTCCAACATATTTTTCTCTCACAATAAAACCATTTTTTTCACTTGGTAATAACTCAGGTAAATCTAATTTGGATTCAGAAAATATTTCTGGCTTACCATAAGATCCTAATTTTGGTAAAGAAGCAATTATTTCATTTAATTTAGAAAAGTTTTTTAAACTTCTGAAATCATGAATCTTAACATTTTTTCTAAAATCATCTAGAGATCTTTTTGTAATTTCTCTATCAACGTAAGCATGGTCAATTCCTATAATTTTATTCTCCTTATCCAACCCATTTTCAAATAATTTTGTTAACGCTTCACCAGAATTGTTAAGATCATTACCAGTTATGATGATATGTCTTATTTTTTTGTTGGCTAGACAATTTCTTACTAATGCATTTAGCCCTTCATCTTTCGAATATAACTGGCCTATCACAGCATACTTGTTTTTATCAATATTTTTTTCAATATCTCCCCTTTTTGTCCATAAAGTGACTATAGAAACTTCACTATCTAGATTTCCTACTGTTAACAAATTTTTGAAGTATATTGGCCATTGGGTAGTATGGAGCATGATTTATACTTGGTGATTCATATATGAATAAATGATACTATGGGTTCAATGTTCATAGAAGTATTTGGAAATTATCCTTTAATTAGAGTAATTGATTTTTTCTTGGAAGAATACCTTTTTGATTACTCAAAAACACAAGTAGCAGAACTCTCGGAAGTTTCTTTCAATACCCTAGAATTGTTTTGGAATAAGTTAATCAAACTTGAAATGATTGTAAAAACTAGAAAAGTCGGTAATTCACAGATGTATAAGTTAAATCTTGAGAATCCGCTAATTCAGAAACTTATGGAGATTGATAGAGGTTTAATGATGAAATCATCTCAAAAAGTTAAAGTTCCTATTAAAATTAGAAGATAGTCAATTAATTTCTTATCTCTAAATTACCAATAATAAACGTGAAATAAATGGAAAAAGATCAAAAAGCCCTGTTAGAAGCAGCATTGTTTATGTCACCAGATCCTCTTACACTTAATACTATCTCAAAAGTCACTGGAATTACCTCAAAAAGAGAACTTAGAGAACTATTAGAACAGATAAAACAAGAACACGAGATAGATACAAAAGGAGTAGAGTTAGCAATAACACAAGAAGGATATCAATTCAAAGTCAAAGATGATTTTATTAATCAAGTTTCCTCATTAACACCACATTCTGATCTAACTGGTGGAATGCTAAGAACTTTAGGACTAGTCGCGTTAAGACAGCCAATGCCACAATCAGATATAGTCAAGATACAAGGTAACAAAACATATGGTTATATTAAAAAACTCGAAAAAAAAGGTTTAATAACATCAGAAAAGGTTAGTAGAACCAAAGTCTTAAGAACAACCAAGGAATTCGAAAGATATTTTGGTAAAAGTTTAATAGATATACAGGAAAGTTTAAAGGTAGTGATAAATGATGAAACAAGTCAGCAGTCTGGAACTGAAATTTCTGATGAAGGACCTGAAAGAGATTCAGGGGAAGAAAATACAGAAAATCAAGCAAGTTAAGGATGCTTATTCATTTCAATTATATGAAAATAAGGAGAAAATATATCTAATAATTATTCCTAATAAAACTTTATTTTTAACTAAGAAAAACTATAAAGGAGAACCTAAGGAAGATTTTTGTAATATTCTTAGAAAATACCTAACAGGCCAAATCATTCAAAACATAGAACAACATGATTTTGATAGAGTAATCGAGATTCAAACAAAAGATTACAAGTTAATAATCGAGATATTTGGTAAAGGAAATATTATTCTTGTTAATAAATCTGACAATAAGATTATTCACGCAATTGAGATGAGATCATGGGCTACTCGAAAAATTAGACCGAAATATGAGTATGATTATCCACCTTCATCAATCAATCCATTTACGCTCAGTGTTGAAGATGTTATGTTCTATTTTGGGCAGAAAGAAATTGTAAAAATCCTTGCGAAAGATTTTGGTTTTGGTGGGGAGTCTGCGGAAAAGATTTGTGAAAAGATTGGTATAGAAAAAGATTCGAAAAACAAAGAAGATGCTGACAGGATTTACGAGTTTATAAAAAAAATAGACAAAGAATTTCCTGAATTAGATAATATTAACGAAAACCTAGAAAAAGGATTTGAAAAACATCTGAAAGAACTTGAACTTTTCAAAAGTGATGTCAAGAAAAAAATTGAGGTTATAAAAAAATCTCAAGACAAAAAAATGGAAGAATTTGTGAAAATGGAAAACACTTACCGGATATATGCTGAATCAATCTATGATAGTTATGCTATATTTGACAACAAATTGACAAGATTGCGTGAGTTACAAAATCAAAATATATTACAAGAAGAAATCGAGGAAAGACTTCAAGTTAAATTCTCTAAAAATAAAACTGAAGTTCTAATAAAAAACATTCCAATTAATTACAAAAAATCTCTGGAAGAAAATGCTAATAATTATTATAATCTCGCAAAGAAAATGAAATCAAAGATTGAAGGAATAGGAGAATCAAGAAAAAAAATTGAGAAAAAGAAAATTAAAGAAGAAAAAAAAGAAAGAGAAAAACAAATCGAAAAGAAATCTAAACAATGGTATAATCAATTCAGATGGTTTAATTCTTCTAATGGATTTTTGGTTGTTTCGGGAAAAGATGCTAAAACCAATGAGAGATTAATCAGAAAATATATGAAAAAAGATGATCTAGTCTTTCACACAGATATCACAGGATCACCATTTACACTTGTTAAAAATCCAGATAAAAAAGAAATTTCTCAATCAACAATTCAAGAAGCTGCTGAGTTTTGTGGTGCTTACTCCAAGGCATGGAAAATTGGAATATCACTTGTGGATGTTTACTATATTACTCCAGATCAAGTCAAGAAAGAAGGTGGATTACCTCAGGGTAGTTTTATGATTTACGGGAAAAGAGAGTGGGTTAGACAAATTCCTGTTAAGATTGCTATTGGTAATAAAGGCGAGAAAATAATCTATGGTTCTACTAGTATGGTCAAGAAAGTCTGTGATTCATATGTAGAATTTAGTCCTGGTGAAAATTCTGCTAAGGAATTATTTGAGAAGACTAAAAATAAGATTAGTGTTAGTTTAGATCAATTGCAGAAGATTGTTCCTTATGGGAAGGGAGAAGTTATTAGTTAGTAAATTATATTCCTAAAACTCTTACAATAAACAACACAAGCAAAACAGCAGGTACAACAAATTTTATTAGATTAAGAACAATAGTATAAGCAATCAAATGTTCTATATACTTTCCAATACTTCCTAATTTTTCCAAAGTTAATGAGTCTTCTATGTGCATCTCATCTATTAGATCATCAATCTTCCAGTACCATGCTATCGCCAGACAAATTATAACTGCAGATATTGGTGTGAGGAAGTTTCCGAATATATTGTCAAATAATTCTAGTAGATTGATTTGTAGAATTCCAGAATAACTGAGTGATACTACTCCACTTAATAAAAACAATAGACCAAAAATAATAATTCCTGATTTTTTTCTTCCAAAATTAAATTCATCCATAACATTTTTTGTCAAAAACTCTGTCATTGAAATGGAAGAAGTGATGGCTGATATAAATAAAAGTAAGAAGAAAACTGACCCAATCAAATAACCAAAGTTCATCTGTTGAAAAATTTGTGGCATTACAACAAAAGCAAGTTTAGGTCCTTCTGTTGGAGATAACCCGAAAGAATAAACAGCAGAGAATATTACGACTGCGGCTAAGATTGAGAACAGAACATCTGAGAATGATATTATTAGAGTTGATCTTGGGATGTCTTCTTCTTTTTTGAGATAACTTCCATATGTTATTAATATCCCATACCCAGCTGAGAGAGAGAATAACGCCTGACCTGATGCAACCAACCACATCTTTAAATTGAATACATTTGTTAAATCTGGTTTGAAATAATGGATAATACCTTCCATAGAATTAGGTGAGAAAAAAACCCTTAAGGCTAACATCAATAACAAAATAAATGCAAATGGAACTAGAATTTTTGAGATTTTTTCTATAGATTTTATCCCCATTAACACTACCATCCCTGTTATAATAAGGCTGATAGTTGTGAATACTATAGGTGTATATCCATTAACAAAAAAATTAAATTGCGGAGAAGTACCAATAGCAAAGTTAATAAAATATTTCAATACCCACCCAGTGACAACGAGATAATAACTCATAATAAAAAATATTGTAATTAATGGTATGAGCGAGAATTTTTTAACTTTTGGACCGATATGCTCAAATGTTTTTACAATTGATTTTCCAAACTTTCTGCCTGTGGCTAACTCGAGAAGCATTAAAGGTATTCCGAACAAACAGATACAAATCAAATATACCAGAAGAAATGTTCCGCCACCATTTGCACCCATCACATAAGGAAATCTCCAAATGTTGCCTATACCAACGGCTGATCCAATACTTGCAAGTATGAAACCTAGTTTACTAGACCATTGTTCTTGCATCATTTATAATATTTGTTTTTCTTGGTTAAAATTGTTTAGGAAAACCAAAAAAACCCTTAAATATCTTCCTCAACAATCATTACTTGTCTACTCATGATGATACTATCAACTAGTATTATACTTCTGTTCTGTTTAGAGGTAATTCTATATGTCGTTTGAAAAGTTAAGTCCTAAACTACAATCTATCCTCAAGAAGCGGGGTTTTGATAAGGCAACCCTCCCTCAGGAATTAGGTATACCAGAAATACTCTCAGGAAAAAACGTTCTTGTCATTGCAGAAACAGGATCAGGGAAAACTGAATCGGTAGTCTTGCCAGTGTTTGATATGTGGCTAAATTCAAAAGAAAAATTAAAGCCAGTCAGCATTTTATATATCACTCCTCTAAAAAGTTTAAATCGTGACCTTTTCAAAAGATTCCTTTGGTGGGGGAAAGAGCTAGACATGGATATATCTGTTAGACATGGTGACACAACCCAATACGAGAGAAAAAAACAAGTTGATTTTCCAGATGATATGTTAATCGTAACACCTGAAACACTTCAAGCAATTCTTCCTGCAAAAAGAATGAAAGAACACCTGAGAAATATCAAATGGGTAATAGTCGATGAGGTCCATGAACTAGTTTCGTCCAAACGTGGGATACAATTATCAATAGGGTTGGAAAGGCTTAGAGAATTGTGTGGAGATTTCCAGCTTATCAGTCTGTCAGCAACTGTTGGATCACCAGGATATGTTGCAAACTTTATCTCAGGAGGAAGACCAACTAAAATTATCAGAGCAGCAACAGAAAAACAATTCGATATTCGAGTGATAAGTCCTAAAATAGAGAAAAGTGATGACCTACTTGCTGAAAAAATTTACTCATCAACCGAAACAGCGGCAAGACTAAGAACAGTTCATGATCTGATCAAAAATCATACTTCTACCCTATCATTCACAAACACTCGAGATTTTGCTGAAATATTAACATCAAGGCTAAGACAAACTTATCCAAATACATCAATAGAAAATCATCATAGCAGTCTAAGTAAATCAGTGCGAATAGATGTTGAAGAAAAATTTAGAAATCAAGAACTCAAAGGTATTGTTTGTACATCTTCATTAGAATTAGGGATAGATATTGGGTCAATAGATTTTGTTCTTCAGTATATGTCTCCTCGGCAAGTATCAAAAATTATTCAACGTGTAGGTAGATCAGGTCATTCACTCAAGAAAAAGTCACAAGGTGTAATTATTGCTACAGATATTGATGATGTGTTTGAATCCGCAGTAATAGCAAAACAAGGACTCTCAGGAAAATTAGAACCGATCGTTGCTCATGAAAAAGCTTTGGATGTTTTAGCAAATCAAATCGTAGGTATGACTAGGGATAAGTGGGATAGTGATCAAGAAGAAATTTACAAGTTAGTTAAACATGCTTACCCTTACCGTGATCTTACAAAAAAAGAATTCCTTGATGTTTGTCAGCAACTGAATGTCAATCGTTATTTATTCATGAACCCTGGAAGAATCAAAAGCTCGAGAAAAGGATTGTTGTTTTACTTTACTAACTTAAGCACTATTCCTGACACCAAAAATTACATGGTAATTAACATGGTATCAGACAAAAGAGTGGGAACACTTGATGAAGAATTTGTTGCTTTGCATGGATCTACAGGAGTGACATTTGTAATGAAAGGAGAAACTTGGAGAGTAATCAGTGTGGATGGGAGAAAGATTTATGTTGAGCCTTCTGGTGAGGTAGACGCTGCTATTCCTGGATGGGAAGGAGACTTGATGCCAGTTCCTTATCAGGTTGCTCAAGAGGTTGGACATCTCAGAAAAATAATTGCAGATAATCTTGGTAAAAATCCAAAAATAAAGATACAAGAAGAATATCCTGTTGATGATAACTCTGCTAAAAAAATGATAGATATTATTCGAAAACAGAAGAAGGATGGGTTTATTCCAACCAAACATACAGTTCTTGTTGAAAGTCAAGGAGATAATGTTGTTATTCATACTTGTCTTGGAACTAAAGGAAATGAAACACTTGGAAGATTTTTGTCCGTAGCATTAGCAGAAAAGATTGGTTCAGTTAATCTCAAGACAGATCCTTATAGGGTTATTCTTCAGTTGCAGATAGTTAATCAAAAAATGTTAGAAGATATTCTACTCAAAACCAAACCTGATGATCTAGAATTTTATCTTGAGAAAAATCTTTCTGAGTCTAGACTATTCCAATGGAGGTTTATTCATATTGCCAAGAAGTTTGGTATTATAAGAAAAGATGCTGAGTATGGAAGAATCAGAATGAGTAAAATAATTGATCTTTACTCTGGAACACCTGTTTGGAAAGAGACTCTTCGTGAAATCAAAACAGATAAGTTGGATGTTGATTTGGTTAAAAAATTCTTAAAGAAGTTGCAAGAGAAGAGATTAAGTTTGATTTTCAGGAAAGGTTTATCCACGTTAGGTCAATTAGGAATCAAAGAAAGACCAGAATTGATTGGGTCAGGTAAACCAGATATTCAGATATTAGATATTTTTGGGAAGAGACTTAATCAGAAGAGGGTTAGATTAGTGTGTTTGAACTGCGGTGAATGGTCTCAGGTTTATACTGTCGGAGAATTATCAGATGAGATAAGATGTCCAAAATGTCATGCTAAACTAATAGGAATGTGTGGAAGAACACAGATAGAAGTTCAGAATTATGTCAAGAAAAAACTTCAAGGAAAAGGATTAGGACCAGAAGAGCAGAAAAAATATGAACGATTAAGAGATACTTCTGACTTGATTATTGTTTATGGAAAAAAAGCAGTGAAAGCTATTGCAACTCGTGGAGTAGGTGCTAGGACTGCTAAAAGGATTCTTAGAGGAATGTACTTAGATGAGAAAGGTTTTTTGAAGGCTTTGTTAGATGCTGAACGTGTCTACATCAAGAATAAGAGGTATTGGGGATAGAAAAAATATTTCTATTTTTTAGAAAAGTTGTGTTTAAATGTATGTTTTCAATAATTATTATTATGTTGCCAAATAGAAGAGTTTTAATGTTGATGAGTTTACCTTTTGTATCTATTGCAAGAGGAGTTACAGGAACTATAGAAAATTTTGAAATAGATATTCAAGGAGTTAAAAGAGGAGAATTGGAACCTTATGAAGAAAGAGCAAATAAATTATGGAGAAATTACTATAGTTCATCAGTGAACGATTTCGAAGAAGCCGAAAGAAATTTTGAAGATGATGTTCCTATAGTCAAAGAAATAATTGAAAAATCAAGTGATTATGGTTTAGTTGTTATTGATGCTGCTTTAGAATCTTTTCCACTTTCGTGGTTTCTTCGGAAAAGAGATAGATATAACTTTTCACCGTTATCAAATATAATAATAATAGATTCTGACCCTGAAGTTGGAGAAGTGCGGAAATATCTCTCACAACATGGTGAATACTCATTGGCAATGGATTATGTTGGTGGTTGGCAAGAACATGGTAAATTAGAAGAATCTCTAATTAAAAGTTATGAAGCTTTAAAAGAACATCAGACTGAAGGTTAACTCCAACTTTTCCTGTACATTAAGTATAAAAATACTAACTACCAATCATTCCCAGTAGGTGAAATAAGGTGACTAAAAGCCAATACGAGGAGGGCATGATGCCCGGCCAATTCAAGAGCTTAGACTAAGAGAGGATTTACCTACTTGTGATTCTAAACTAATTATTGACTGTCTTGAAAAAACACTTGAAGAAAGGTTGACTAAGAAGCAGAAGTTTATTCTTGAGTTTGTTAGAAATCACATGATTGAAAGTGTTACCAGACTAGTTAAACTTGTTTCTCATGAATTGGATTGTTCTGAGTCTTGTGTGTGGAATAATGTCAATTCCCTCAAAAAATGTGGATTGATTGAGAATGGGAATGGTCCTGTTAGGGTTTCTGAGGTTTTTGAGTATTTCTAAGAGGAGGATGTGGTAGGAGATGTTAGATGATATAGGATTATTGGGTGTTCGTATTAGAGATGCTTTAGTAGAACAGGGTTTACCAAGACTAACAACTATTCATGGAATGGCTAGAAGTTACTATGGACAATCTGGTGTTGATAGCGGAGTAGAATTCTTAAATAGATTTTTAGAATGTCATGGATATCATGTAAAACTAAATGGTGATCAGGTAACTGTTACTAGAAATGGGCATTACTCACATGACTAAAATCGAATCATCAGATACTTTAAATTTACTACCACTAAAATAATTAAGAGAAATTGGTGATTGAATGGATATAGAAACAAAAATTGATCTAATCAAACAAGTAGGAGAAGAAATAATAACAGAAGAAGAACTGCGAGAATTATTGCAGACTAAAGAACATCCTATTGCTTATGACGGATTTGAACCTTCTGGTCAGATTCATATAGCCCAAGGAATCATGCGTGCGATTAATGTTAACAAGATGTTAGAAGCAGGTGTAGACTTTATCATGTATGCTGCAGATTGGCATGGATGGGCAAACAATAAACTAGGAGGAGATCTTAAGAAAATACAAACCTGTGGAGATTACTTGGTAGAAGTATGGAAAGTCAGTGGGATGAATGTCAAAAAAGTCAAGTTTATGAGAGCTTCCGAGGTTGTTGATAGTATGGAATATTGGAAGAAAGTTATTCGAATCTCGAGAAACACTACGGTTAAAAGAATAATCAGATGTGGTCAGATCATGGGTAGAAAAGAAGGGGAAGTACAGCAAGCATCTCAAATCCTATATCCATGTATGCAGGCTGCTGATATTTTTGAACTTAAAGCTGATATTACTCAATTAGGAATGGATCAAAGAAAAGTTAATGTTCTCGCAAGAGAAGTTGGTCCTAAATTAGGTTGGTGGAAACCTGTTGTTGTAAGTCATCATATGCTTATGGGCCTTCTTCCTCCGGCTTCAGATGTAACAGATGCTAAGGAAAGAGCGATTGATCTCAAGATGTCAAAATCCAAACCAGACTCGGCAATATTTATGACTGATACGAGAGAAGATATCTTCAGAAAAATCAAGAAAGCTTATTGTCCAGAGAAACAAGTCGAAGAAAACCCGATTATTGAATATTGTAAGTATATAGTTTTTGAGAAATTTCCTGTTTTGAAAATAGAAAGACCTGATAAGTTTGGCGGAGATTTGGAAGTAGAAAATTATGATGAACTTGTAAAAATCTACTCAGAAGGAAAATTATTCCCGCTTGACTTGAAGAATGCAGTAACAGAACATATTGATAATCTAATCCAACCAGTAAGAGAACACTTTGAAAAAAATCAGAAGGCTAAGGAATTATTAGAACAAGTTAAGTCATTTAAGGTTAGTCGGTAGGATGTATTTGTTAGACTTCAATACCTTCGTAGGAAAATTCAGGTTCATTTTCTATTAAAAGCATAACAACATCTTTTGAATCAGTAGTTTCTAAGTTAAAATATGTATCTCCATCCCTATGTGTCACTGCAGTGATATTTCCACTTAAATGAACTCCACCTAAAACTCTTCTAATATCTTTTTCATCTATTGTACTACTATATGCTAACGTATGTATTGCCATACAACCATCTTTTACACTTCAACCTTTTATCTTTTTTCTTTAATATCTCATAGAAAAGTAGATTAAACTATTTCCCCATTATGTTCATCTAACCAATTTTTAATTCCGACTTTAATGTCAATAACCATCTTTTCACCAGACGGCATAACTCTCTTAACAGTCATAGGAGCTTTGATTTGTTTGAATTCCTCCTTTGCTAGCGTAGTTGGATTAATTATGCCTTTAGGTTGTTTGATCAATAAAGGAGCTCCTAAGGATATCTGCAATGTTCTTGCACTTATTATTCTTGTTACTTCAAATCTTGTTAATTTATCTTTTGGCCATAATGGAATAAAATCACCTTTTTTTATTATTTAGGGTTGAAATTGTGAGATTTTTTTGATTACGTCAACATGACCTACAAATAAAGCCCTGCAACAATATCTAGTTAATCCTAAATCATCTAATACTTTCTTTGGATCTTCCCCCTTTTCTACTCTTTCTTTGAATTCTTCGTACAAATGACCTACAACTTTGCCACAACTGAAACAACGAACTGGTATTATCATTTAATTACCTCTTACTCCTTTGTTTATGTCTTCGACTACCTTTCCTCGAACGAGATGGTTTATGAGGTTCAGTTCTCCTAGCATCATATACTAGAAGATTTCTGTCATAGTCTAGATATATTTTCTTTAGATTTTCATTCTTAAAAAAGTCTACCATACCTTTAGCTATGCTTTGCCTGATGGCATCAGCTTGTGAAACTATCCCTCCACCTCGAACATTAATCGTGATATCAACTTTTTTGGTTAGATCCCCCGCGAGTATTAAAGGTTCTCTTATTTTTAGTCTTACGTATTCTGGTTGGTATATGTCTAGTGGAATATTATTGATTGTAATTTTACCTGTTCCTTCTTTTACTCTTGCCCTAACTACTGAAGTTTTTCTCTTGCCTGTTACAATTTTTATCTTCTGTTTTTTTTCAGCCATTTTACCATCTCTTCGGGCATCCTAACCATAATGATAATTCTTCAACACTAATACTTTTACACTTTAATCTATTAACATCTGCATCTTCTAGATGGATTAACTCTTGTTTTTCCAACTCTTTTGGTAATCCTACATGGACTTTCAATCTTCTGAGTGCTTTTTGACCTTTTTGAAGTTTAGGTAACATTCCTCTTATTGTTCTTCTTACTAACCCATTTGGTGTTCTTGGATAGAATGGTCCATGTTTTGGATCTCCTCTCTGCCTTTTTTCAAGGTATTTTTTCTTTGTTACTACAGGATCTCCAGATATTCTAATTTTCTCACAATTGACAATATAAACTTGGTTACCTTTAACTAAATCTTTAGCAACACGAGTAGATAATCTTCCTAATATTTGGTCGGTTGCATCATATACTTTCATAATCATCAACACATAATTCTTACTTTAGTTCCTTTTGGGTTCTTTTCGATCAGTTCTTCTACACTAATAGCTTTTCCCTTGGATTTTTCAATCTTTTCCTTTGCTGGTCCAGTGAATCTCCATGCAGAGACTGTTAAAGGTTTGGTTAGTTCTCCGAAACCCATTACAACTCCTGGAACTATGATAGTTTCTCCTTTTTTAGCATATCTGTCTATTTTGCTTAAATTGACTTCGACCCTTTGACGTCTAGGTTTATTTAATTTATCAGAAATATCTTTAAGAAACTTGGAATTAGTTTCAAATGATTTTTTTCTTATATTTTCAATCAATTTTTTTAACAATGGATTTGTGGGTCCAGTGCGCTTAACCATTCGCTACACCTCATTTTTAACTCATTATAGTTGGAAAGGAAGACTTATAAAGGTTTTGTGATTTGTTCTATGGAAAGTTACTAAGATTAGGGTGGAGTTTTGAAAATTTTAGGAAAAAGATATTTAAGATTTAAATTATGTTGAAATAATTATGAGTGATCCTTTTTTGCATTTTTTTGAAGTTGGCAATAGAGATTACGTTTATGACACACGATCAAATATGATCTTTGAATCTTTGAGTCGTAATCCCCAACAGACTAGATTATCGTTAGATACAATATATAGACAAAATTGGGGAATAGGATTTGATGATGTTTCTATAAGCGGGGTAAAATATCCATATGATAGACAAACCGTTTTAGAACTTTTAAGAAATAATATGGAAGAACTTATAATCGGTGTCACTGATGATTGTAATTTCAGATGTAGATATTGTGTTTATGGGGGTCATTATCAAAGTATGAGAACTCACAGAAGAGTGAGTATTCCTGAAGAAGTTGCTAGAATGGCAGTAGATGAATTTTCGCAAAGATCAAGAGGTAATGATACTATCAGCCTAGGTTTATATGGTGGTGAACCACTATTGGGGTGGGAGATGATTCAAGGATTGGTACCTTATGCTAAAAAGAAAATGAAAGAAAGGAAATTATTACCTAATATGACCACAAATGGTTGGTTATTAACACCTGAAAAGTTTGAATTTTTAAGAGAAAATAATTTTGTATTAATGGTTAGTTTAGATGGTCCAAGAGAAATACATGATAGAAATAGAAGAACTGTTGGAGATAAACCAACATATGATAGAATATTAGAAAATTTGGAAAGATTGAGAAGATGGGATCATGGATATTACAGAGACAATATATTATTTTCTTATGTTGTTGAAGATCCATTTGAAATGGAAAGAGTTGATAGTTTCTTTGCAAATGATTCCTTAACAAGAGGACATTATTTAACTGGTGGTTTAGTAGATCAATTTGATAATGATTTAGATATACCCGTAATTGAAGATCCAGAAGAATTTACTAGGTTTCAATCTGTATTGAAAAATGTTGTAAGAAAATTTTCAGATGGTCTAAGAGACGGAGAAAATGTTAGTGGAATTGGTGGAGCAATGATGGGTCCATCACTAAAGAGAATAAGAGATAGACCATTAAGTTTAATGAATGGAACAACACCCACAACTGGTATATGTATACCTGGAGTTAGGAAATTATTTGTTACAACAGATGGTGTATATCATCCTTGTGAAAAATCAGAGGATTTTAACATAGGTGAAGTTCAGACTGGATTCTCTGAAGAAAAATCAATAGAACTTATTCAAAGATATGAAGATATGTCACAAGGTCTTTGTGACGAATGTTGGGCTGTCAGATTATGTCCATCTTGTTTTGCTTCTGGTTCTATAGAAGGGGAATTATATACAGAAAGACAAAAAATGAACTGTGAAAGTGTTAGAAGTATGTTAGACACATCACTAAAAACTTACGTAGAACTTTTAGAAGATGGTGTGGATTTATCAGATAAGTTAGAGGAAGATTTATAAACAATTTTAGAACAAAAATATATCTTTATTAATTAAAAATATTACAAGATATTATGGAAGGATATACAGAACCAGTAAGACCAGTACCTAGAGAAGGATATGTAGATCCAGCGGTTGTCATTGGTTCATTGAGACAAATAGAGGAACCAAACAAAAGACCAAATGATGTATATGCACTTGGTTGCCCATGTCTTTGTGTTCCAAAGACAAAATTTGTAACTCAGGCACCAATGTGGGGTGGCGCAGCGATTATAGGTCTTGGTTGTAAAGATTAATCGTTAGGTTTCCTATTTCTTGATAGCGTTAAGTATTTATAACTACATATATATATTATATACATGTTAAATAAAGAAATAGGTTTTCTAAAACCATTAGTAAAAATAGGGGATTCATTTTGTATTAGGATTCCAAAGAATGTAGTAGACTATCTTAAAGTAGATGAAGGGGATGTGATAGATGTTTCTATTAAAAACCCTACAGAAGAAAAAATACCAGAAAAATTTTTGTTACCATACAAAAAACATTTACCACAACTAAAAGAATTTTCATTAGATTTACTGAATTCTTGTATGTTCTTTTTCAATATTGAAAATTCTTTAGAAGATAAGAAAAAAATTGATAATCTAGAAAAAACAATAGTTGAGGAAAAGGGAGAAGATTTTTTAAAGAAATATAAAATCTTCAAGGAAGCAATGAAAGACAAAGAAGCAATGAAAAAAATAGTAGAAGATAGTATGAAAACATCTGAAGAATTCAAAAAATCAATAGAGATAAGCTCAGGAAAGATTGGTTGATTCTTTACTTTAATTATTTCCAATCTTTTTATGTGTTCTAGATATAATTTTTTATCCCTTACATTTAATATATCATAGAAACAAATTTTCTATATGAATAAAAAACAAATGAATGACATATTTACAATATCAAGAATATTCTCATCTGAAAAAAGAATTCTGTTTTAAATATAAATATAAAAATCAAATAAAATAACTCTCTTATCTTCTAAAGTTTTTTTGATTAAACTTTACTAACATTCTTTGCTTGTGGTCCTTTATCTCCTTCTCCAATTTCAAATTCTACTTTAGTTCCTTCAACCAAATCATCTGGTGTAGTTCCTTCTGCTAAAGATGTCATGTGGACAAAAATATCTTTATCTTGACCTTCAACATCTATAAAACCAAATCCCTTCATGGAATTAAACCATTTTATTGTTCCTGTCTGTTTTTCACTCATTTTATCACCTCCATCTACTATTGGAATGTCTGCTATGACTATTAAAGTTACGTGTATTAGAATGCCTTGAACTTGAATTTCTATTGGAAAATCTTCTACTTCTGAAGTTTCTGTTTCCACCACCATTAGAGTAAAACTTTTTGAACGGTAAATTTTTAAAATCACCTATTCTCATTTTACTTACATCATATCGGTATCTATTCATTATTCTTCTGAAAGATTCGTGATCATCTCTACTTAACAAGGAGATAGCTTTTCCCGATTCTCCAGCTCTAGCTGTTCTTCCAATCCTATTCACATAATCCTCTGGATTATTTGGTACTCTATAGTTAAAAATATGGGTTACATTCTTTATATCTAATCCTCTTGCAGCCACATCTGTCGCGACAAGGATTTTTGTTATTCCTTTATGAAAATCATCCATTACTCTTTCTCTTCTGGCTTGGGATAATCCTCCATGCAAAGCTTTAGTGTTTACACCATTTTCTTTAAGATTATTGGCAACACCATCTACTTCTCTTCTAGTGTTACAAAAAACAATCGATAGTTTTGGTTTCTCTTCCTTGATTAGATGCACAAGTAATGAGAACTTTCTCCCCTGATCAATATCACAGTAGAATTGTCTTAATATATTCTCACTAATTTGAGTTTTAGTTTTGATTCTTTTTGCATTTTTCATAAATCTTCTTGTAATACCTATCAAACTCTCTGGCATAGTTGCACTAAATAATAATGTCTGTCTTTCCTTTGGGATATGTCTTTCAATTTCTTCTATATCCTCGATAAAACCCATGTCAATCATTCTGTCTGCTTCGTCAAGAATAAACATCTTAATATTACTTGTATTAAAATTTCCTCTTCTCATATGGTCCATTATTCTTCCAGGAGTTCCAACAACAATCTCAGATCTTTTCAAACCATTGATTTGTGGTACCATAGAAACTCCACCATATATTGTTTGTACACGAAGTCCCTTAAACCGCGAGAATTTTTCAATTTCACCTGCTATTTGTTTAGCCAATTCTCTTGTAGGTGCTAATATAAGACCTTGTACTCTCTCTCCTCTCTTGGCTTTTTCGACAAGCGGTATCCCAAAAGCGGCTGTTTTTCCAGATCCTGTTTTGGACTGTCCTATGACATCATGTCCTTGTTTAATAATCGGTATAGTTTCAGATTGTATTTCCGTAGGATTTTCAAAACCCATATCATTCAATGAACCTAATACAGACTTCTCAATATTCATATCTTCAAAATTCATAATTTCATCATCTCTTATTTTTAATTTAAAGTCACAAAAGCAATAGAATTAGCATATTAACCAACGCTATTTGTCACAACCTTGTACTTCAACTTCAATTAACATAGAAAGGAAAGTATTTAAGGCTTTCGGTTGTGGTGTTGGTAGTAAAATATCGATTTTTATGGACCTGAAGGGATTTGAACCCTTGATCTCCTCGTCCGAAGCGAGGCGCATTATCCAAACTCTGCTACAGGTCCACTGATAATAATTATACTAGGATTATAAAAGTTTAAAAGAAATAATGAATTCATTCATTGTCTTCTGTTAGGACAATAGCACCAATATACCCACAGTCTTTGCATTTATATTTACCAGTGATTCCACCAGTATCTAACCAGATATTAGTTGATTTACAGATAGGACATTTTTTGTTTTTCATAAATGATCTACTTCTGATTTTAGCGCCTTGGACAGGACTCGAACCTGTGACCTATTGGTTAACAGCCAACCGCTCTACCTACTGAGCTACCAAGGCTTGAATAATTTCACGAATTTCTTTTGGGTTTCCCGCGGCTTTGATTTCCCTTAACACTTGTCCAATCAAGTATTCTATACTTTTTTCTTGACCACTTCTGTAGTCTTCCACCGCTTTCTTATTCCTATCTAACACTTTTTTGACTATTTTTTCTAATTCTTGTTTATTCATCATTTTTAGTCCTTTCTTACTTAAATATTCTTCTGGATTTTCTCCTGTTAGTGTTATCTCCTTGATTACCTCTTTTCCTAACCTTTCAGTGATTTTTTCTTCATCTATCATCTTCAGGAACTTGACAAAATTTTTTATAGATAACTTGGATTGTTTTATGCTGATGCTTTGATAATTTAAACACTTTAGTAGGTGAGTGATCATCCATTTAGCAATCATGACAGGTTTACTAAATAACTTACAACATTCTTCGAAGAATATTGAGAATGCTTTTCCTGTATATACTATTACTTTGGCTTGATAATCTGATAATCCATACTTTTCTTGGAATCTTTCTACCATATGATCAGGTAATTCTGGTAAGTTTTT
>JAFCCM010000044.1 GCA_017610225.1 Candidatus Aenigmatarchaeota archaeon
ATAGGTCTTTTTGATAGGTCTTTTTAATGGAAGTTAATCCTAAAGTCGAATAAATTCTCTTTTCCTTTCTTTTAATTCTCTATTAAAAATTTCTTTTGCTATTTTAGTATAAAATTTGTTCTTTTTTCTAAATTCATAAAGTCCTTTGGGAGTATTATTATACGATTTAACATCACTCCAAAATTGCTCTTTGAATGCATCAGATAAGGTGTCGGCATCAATCAGTAATCTTTTATCTAAATTCTTTGGGTCTTGAAACTTGTGTGATACAACAATACTAATTACTTTTTTAATCTGACTATCATTATAACCAATTTTAGTCAAAATTTCTTTAATAAGTAGTGGGGCGTGTTTTATATGTAGTTTCAAAGATTCTATCTTTTCATCTTTATTATTACTCATTTGTAATTTTACTGAGACTTTTGACCATCCAATATCATGTAAGATTGCTGCTGGAATTAGAATATCTGGGTCTCCTTTTTCTTGTTTTAACAATATTTCCATAGCTTTAATAACACCTTTTGTATGAACCACAGAATCTTTTCTTTTACCCTTTTTTAGATACGGGACCGCTAGTTTCCAGATTTCTTTGAATTTTGATTTCATTTTTTAGACCTTTGTTTTTTTTAAATAATTAAGTTAAATGGACCTCAACAGAGTCAAAATAATCATAATAGATGTCTACTAATTCAACGACTTCTAAAGGTTTTTTGAATATTCTTGAAAGATTATATGCTGATATTGTAAATTTTATCAAATCAAATAAATAATGTTGTTTTTCATTTTCTTCCAAACCCATAGCTTCTTCAACATCTATAGGATGAACTTCTTTGTTGTCACCCTTCTGAACAATTATAAAGTTTCCACCATGAGCATCTCCATGAATGAAACACTTGTATTTAACCAAATCGAGTTCATGCTCATCAATTAAATTTTTCACAATTTCCTACAAAAGACAGGTCAGAACGAATTAAAATTTCCCGGGTGATATGCATTTTAACATTTTCGTCTTCATTTTTATTCCATTTTTTATTATATTTCTCAATTCCTTTCTTTGTTTCTTCATCAACCTCTAAATTCTGGATTTTATTATCCAATTTTTCAATAATATTTTTTACAATTTTCACTACATTTTTTTTATCCACAAAATCAGTTAATCCTGTATACTTGTGGAGAATAACTAGCCCCTGTAACATGATGGTTTTAAAATCTATATCATATTCCAAGGTTTCTGATGCTGGAGCGCCTTTCTTAACCATAAATGGACCTATGTAGTTATAACTCTGTTCGGATACTTTGAATTTTTGATTTTTAGACAGTTTCTTTATAAATTTTTTTGTAGAATTAGGTTCACAAAGGAAACAATTTCCGTCAAATATAAATTTAGTTTTTTGATTAATTTCAACACCATTTTTGAACCTATCTGTCAAATAAGAACATATTTTCTGTAATCTGATGAATTTTCTCAATTTATCTTTTGAAATATTTTTAGTCTTTGGAAATGAAATCGAAATGGCCCAAGTTATATTATTATATTTTAGCCCAAAAACATTATTGTTAGCACCAGATAAAAAATGTTCGAGTTTCAGATATCCAGGATCAAAACCGAGTTTTTTTACTGCTTCTTCGAAATTTAAAAAATTTTCATTCATTATGAAATCCACTCGTATATTTTTTTTAATTCTATAAGTTCTTAAATATTAAATAAGTGATTTTTATGAAACTCCAACAAAAAGTCTGGAAACTAATGAAAGAAATACCAAAAGGTAAAGTAACTACATACAAAATTTTAGCGGAAAAATTAAATACAAAAGCATATCGTGCTGTAGGGAATGCATGTCATAATAATCCTTACTTCCCTGAAGTTCCATGCCACCGTGTAATAAACAGTAATGGAGAAATAGGTGGATTCGCATCTGGTGCAGAAAATAAAATTAAATTATTAGAAAAGGAAGGTATCAAAATAAAAAATGGTAAGATAATTGATTTTAAAAAATTACTTTACAAATTCTAAACTAATTTAACTTTATTTTTAGAAAATTCTTTCAATAGATCTTCCATTATATCAGAAACTATTTTCTCCCTATTTCTAATCTCCCAAATCCAGATCCAAACTTCTAGTGTCACACTACTTTCTCTGATATCATTTACAAAAACAACTGGCTCAAATGTTTTTGGATCAATTTTTCTTCTAAGAAAACGCAATAAACCTTCATGTTCGTCAGGAACATCTCTCAATATTCTTCTTAAACCGTATTTTTCTCTTGTCGGAATATTAGGTAAAACTTTTTCATTTTTGTTACAAACATCATAGATAATTTTCTTTACTTTTTTTAAATCATTATCTCTGGAAATTTTTAGTTGGAATGGAAGTTTGAAAAAATCTCCGTTCTGATATTTCACAATTTTATTTTTAATGAAGATTGAATTTGGAACAACTATTATTCTACCATTATGTTCCCTAAGTTTTGTTTTTGTGAGTGAGATATCTTTAACCTTACATAAACCTGTTTTCGGAAAGCCAGATACCTCTACCCATTCACCCAATTTTATAATACTCCCAGCAAAAATGAAGACCCCAGCTATTAGATTCTGGGCAACTTGTTGTGCGGAAAATGCAATCGCAATACCAACAATTCCAAATGCAGCAGCAAGTGCTGTGAAATCAAAACCGAGTATATATTGTAAACCAAAATATGTCACAGAGAATACCAAACCATAATTAATAATTTTTGCAACAATCTTGTAAGAAGGTCCTTTTGTCTTTTTTCTGAGAAAATTTTTAACCAAGAGTGATAATACTTTAGCGACAAAAATAGTAACCAAAAAAAGTACTATGAATAATATCAAGTTGATTAAGGAAACATCACCTATAAGTGCTGTTGGATCTACCATGATTTAATTATGAATTTTCCAAAACTTAAATATGTAAAATTCGATATTACTTGCATTAAAATGGAGGGTGGTGAAAAAATAAATGAATACATTACTTAAACTCCTAATTGGTGTGGTCCTACTAGTAGTGCCTTTGGGGATGTATGCATACGAATTAATGAATGGACTAGGTGGCGTTTTCGGATTAAAACTTCTTCAGTCATTAGGAATATTGTTACAAGGATCTGTCCCATTGTTTGTCATGCTAATCGGATTATTTGTCGTTTGGTTAGAACTTGATGAATTAAAAATGGAAAAAGAGTTGAAGAGAGAGGAAGCAAAGGAAGAAGCAGAGAAAATAAAGAAAAAAGTGACTGCATCAAAACCAAAAACAAAAAAGAGAACTGCTAAAAAAACTAGAAAAAAGAAAAAGTAAGTTCTTTTAAACCTTGAATAATAAATTTAATTCATGGGAGTTCAGATATCCAGGATAATCCCAAAAAGTGAAATAGAAATAGAAACACTTTCAGGGAAAAAAATAGCTATTGATGCTTACAATATCCTTTTTCAATTTTTGAGTATTATAAGACAGAGAGATACAGGCGAACCTTTGAGAGATTCAAAAGGTAGAATAACATCTCATCTTTCTGGCGCTTTTTATAGGAATATAAAATTACTAGAAAATGGTATAAAACCTATTTTTGTTATAGATGGTCCACCTCCTAGTTTCAAAATGAAAGTTCTTAGGGAAAGAGATAAAGTCAGAGATGAAGCAAAAAGAAAATGGAAAGAGGCTGTAGAAAAAGGAGAAAAAGAAAAAATCATGACTTATGCTCAAGGATCTTTGAAAGTAACAAAAGATATGATTAATGATGCGAAAGAACTTCTAATTGCTATGGGTATTCCTTGCATACAAGCACCATCAGAAGGAGAAGCACAGGCAGGTCTACTTGTTCAGAATGAAGATGCATATGCTGTTGGTTCTCAAGACATTGATTCGGTTATGTTCGGAGCACCAAAAATGATTAGAAATCTATCGATAACAGGGAAAAGAAAACTACCTAGACAACAAATATGGATTGAAATAAAACCAGAATTAATAGAATTGAAAAAGGTTCTAATGGAGTTGGAATTAACACAGGAACAATTAGTTACCTTAGGGATATTAGTTGGAACAGATTATAACCCTGGTGGGATAAAAGGTATTGGTCCTAAAGGAGCGTTAAAACTAGTCAAAGAAAAAAAGAATCTAGAAAATGTTTTGAAAGAAGTTGAATGGGAATTTAAAATAGAACCGCAAAAGATTTATGATTTTTTCTTGAATCCACCTGTGAAAAAAGATTATAAGATAGAATGGAAAGAACCAGATAAAGAAAAATTAATGAAAATAATGGTTGATGAACATGATTTTTCAGAAGAAAGAATTGAAAGGGGTGTAAATAGATTATTGAATGTTAAGAAATCAGGGACACAATCAACACTGAGCGGATGGGTTAAAAAATAATTATTCTTTGGTGATCTTTTTAAAAAATCCAACAATTCCTTTCTGCTCATATCTTTTAATAATCTGCCTTGTGGTATCCCATGTGGTCCTGACATATCTTGGCATTTTACCTTTGTTTTCCCTTGCTAATTTTTCCAAATGTTTGATAGTTGTTTCATCGTGAGGATATCCTACACCTATTGGTTCACCAACTTCTTTTTCTAATTTTTTAATTTGTTCATCCCTATCTACTTTTGCCATGATTGATGCTCCAGACACAACTGGATAATTTTTATCAGCATAATTTTCAGATATTATTTCTACATTTTTATCTTCAAGTTTAGAAAAAAGATAATCTGTGAATTTATGACTATTGTAACTTGGGGAATCAATATAAACTTTGTTAGGTTTAATCATATTAATTATCTCAGCCATCTTTATTGCTTCTATTTGGTTTAGATTAATTCCTTTTTTTCTATTGGCATCTATCTTACTTGCAGGAATCCTGAGTATGACAATATGTGTTGCTAGATTTTCAATCTCTACAGAAAGTTCTTCGCGTTTTTTTGGTGTTAATGTTTTCGAATCTTTTACTCCAATTCTCTTTAGTTCCTTTTCCTGTTTTTCATTTACAACTAAGCCACATAAAACCATAGGACCTAGAACGGGACCTCTTGGCAAACATGAATTATTAATTCAATGTTTTCTACCAGCCTCGTCTATACCCATTATCAACAATCATGATCACCTTCTTTTAGTTTAACCAATATATCTTGTTGATTCTTCTGAATATTCTATTGGTTTACTTTTAGTTTTTCTTTTTTGTACTTTTATTTCACCAAAGTTCTTTTCATATTTTTCTAGATTATCTTTCAAAATCCCGAGTATATTCTTTGCCATCACTGGGTTCATCACTATTGTTTTATGTTTTACTACTAAAGATTGCTGCATCTCTTGACCTATTCTATCAAATCTAGGTGTTACTTGGACAAAATCAAGAATGAACTTACTTGGGTTATGAGAAATAACTACGCTATCTGTAAAAAACCCTGGCTCGCTGTGATCAATATTGACATTAACTCTCTTTTTTTCCGGCATATTATCACCCTTTAATTGAATTATTAATTCCTAGTTTAAACTAATATATAAATGGATTGATAAAATGAAATACCCAACAGTGAAAATTGACGGAAAAGAAATTGAATATTTTGTGAAGGGGGAAGGTAAAGATATTATTTTCATACATGGACTTGGTTCTTCATTAAAAATCTGGAAAAAAACCGTAAATAAAATTCCAAATAAATTCAGATGTTGGGCAATCTCATTACCTATGTATAAAGATTTTAAAATCAGAAGATATTCAGAATTAATTGAAATTTTTATCGAAAAATTAAAGATTCAAAATCCATATATTGTTGGTAGTTCTCTTGGTGGATTGATTTCAATTGATCTTGCAGACAGAAATGAGATTGGAAAAATGGTATTAGTATCTACACCATTGACTAGAATAACACCAAAAGGTTTAAAGATGTTAATAGACTCTTTAGACGATAAAATAAATGAGGATGAGTCCTTTGAGGAATTATCAAAGTGGTTACTTTCAAGAATACCATTCACTAGGAATCAACTTAAAAAAATATCAATAAAATCTCTGGTGAATTATGTTAGAGGTATAGTTGATATGAATTTCCCATTTGATTGTTCGAAATTGAAATTAGATGAAAAATTCATTCTAGTTTACGGAAAAGATGATTTTATATTGAAAGTGTTACATGGTCTTGACCTATATGAAGAAATTGGAGCTGAAAAAATTATTGTTCTCGATTCTGATCACTTTATACCAACAAAAAATCCGAAAAAATTGGCTGATATTATAGAAAACTTCTTTACTGAAAGACCAAAAAGTTCATTAGAAGATTTTGTGGAATTTGGTGTAGATTATCTAAAAGAATTACTTGAATTTGTCAAAAAAAACCTTAAAATCTAAATTTCAAACGATAATTTCTATCTGGAAGTTAGATATTTTTTACTTATTGTGGGTAACTACATTCAAGGCACTGAAAAATTTCCTATTTTGTAGATATAAATCAAATTAAAATTTAATATCCAATTACTTAACATGGTTATATGAAAAAAAATGATATTACTACCCAATTCACAGAATTTTTAAGGGAAAAATATTATAAAGATTTAGCTTTAGTTGTAAGTCAAGGCGAGAAGAGTCTTAGAATAGATTTTGCAGTTCTTGATAAATTCAATCCTGCTCTAGCAGACGCAATTCTAGAAAATCCTGATGAAAATCTAGATTTAGTAAATAAATCTGTAGAACAAATAGACTTTCCAAAAAAGCAACCAGTCAAGATAAGATTTTTTAATCTCCCAGAATCCACAGAAATAAGGATAAGAAACATCAGGGCAGAACATATAGGAAAACTACTGTCAATAGACGGTGTAGTCAAAAGAGCATCAGAAGTAAGACCAGAAATATCAGAAGTAATTTTTGAATGTCAAGAATGTGGTCAGAGAATGACTGTTATTCAAGACCAAAAAGAAAAAACACTAAAATATCCTGTTAAATGTGAATGTGGGAATAGAAGGAATTTCAAAACAGTCAAAGAGAAATTATATGATGCGAGATGGCTGGCAATAGAAGAGCCATTTGAAATAACAACTGGAGAAAAACCGTCAGAAATAATGATTTATCTTAAAGAGGATCTAGTAACACCAAAAATGAGAAACAAATCTGAACCAGGAAATAGAATAAAAGTTATTGGTATACTAAAAGAAGTCCCAAGAAAGACATCCCGTGGAGTAAAGACAAGACAAATGGAAATACTGATTGATGCTAATAATTTCGAAATTTCAGAAGAAGAATGGGAAGAAATTGATATTACACCAGAAGATGAAAAAAAGATTAACGAATTTGCTAATGATAAAAAGATATATGATAAACTAATCTCTTCTCTAGCGCCTACGATGTATGGACTGAATGAAATAAAACTTTCGATTATATTTCAATTATTTGGTGGAACTCAACATATCCTGAAAGACAATACAAGAATTCGTGGTGATGTCCACATCCTACTTATAGGTGATCCGGCTACAGGTAAGTCTCAATTGTTGAAATTAGCGTCAGAAATGATACCTCGTGGAAAGTATGTTAGTGGTAAAGGAACAACAACAGCCGGGTTGACTGCTAGTGTTATCAAAGATGAACAATTCATGGGGGGTTGGGTTCTTGAGGCTGGTGCATTAGTTCTGGCAAACAAGTCCATGGTTAGTATAGATGAATTTGAAAAAATGGATAAAGACGATCAGGTGGCAATGCATGAAGCAATGAGTCTTCAGACAGTATCAATAGCAAAGGCTGGAATTATGGCAACATTACCATCAAAAACATCTGTTCTTGCAGGTGCTAACCCTAAATTTAGTAGATTTGATCCATATATTCCAATCCGCGAACAAATAGCTATTACAGAAACACTTTTGTCAAGATTTGATCTCAAGTTTGCTTTAAGGGATATTCCTGATGTTGAAAAGGATGAAAAAATAGTCAAACATATTCTGGACTCAAGACATTTTGAACAGGAAAAAGTTAAGCCAACGATTGATCCAAGTTTTCTTAGAAAATACATTGCTTATGCAAAGATGAACTGTAAACCAAAACTAACTAAATCTGCTGGTCAGAAGTTGAAGGATTTTTATGTTGGTCTTAGGGGAAAATCAACCACTGAAGAATCCCCAGTTCCAATAACATTAAGACAATATGAAGGTTTAATAAGACTAGCAGAAGCGAGTGCAAAGATAAGATTAAGAGATGAAGTTCAAGAAGATGATGCCCAGAGGGCAATTGATATGATGAAATTCTCGCTTAGACAATTTGGTTTTGATCCTGAGACCGGGTTAATTGACATTGATCGTGCAGAAGGAGCAGGAACTACAAGTGCACAAAGAAGTAGGATAAGAATAGTTCTAGACGTGATTGAAGAGTTGCATGCTGCTATAGGTAAGAATATTCCTGTTGAAGAAATTCTGAGAAAGGCTAAGGAACAAGGTGTTGAAAGACCTGAAGATATAATTAAAAAACTGAAAGAAGAGGGATTAGTGTTTGAGCCCAAACCAAGAGTTATCCAGAAAGTTTAAGGTTGTTCATTAGAATAAAGATTTATATTAAAAGAACTTCATAGTAAAATTATGGCAAGAAAAAAAGTTAGAAAATTTCTGGAGAAAAATGTGGCATATGTTTTGTCATTTATTATAGTTCTTTTTACAATAGCAATCATTAAAGATTTCGAAACACTAATTCTTGGAACAATTTCAAAATGTTCTACATTTTACAGAGTTGCTCTTTTTGGAGTTCCATTTGTTGGATTGTCATATCTCTTTTATTTCTTATTGAACAAAACATTTCCTAAAGTTAATAAAATTTTAGTAATTATAGTGTCTATTCTTGCTGCTTTTTTTGTAGTTGTGTATTTAATTCTAGCTGGTCTAGTCTAAATAATAAAGGAATTCATCATATCGAATAATCATAAAAGTTTAATCTCACATAATAACAGTTATGGAAACATTAAGACAAACAACAAAAGTAGCAAGGATTTCTGATATTATTGATGGAAATTTTGTTAGAAAAGAAGGGATGGAACCTAGTTATGTGTTGACAAAATTTGGTGAGAAAGTATCACGTGCAAAGATTGTAGGAGCAATTATCAATAAATTTATGAGTGAAGATGGGAATTATTCTTCTGTTACAGTTGATGATGATACAGATGCTATAAGAGTGAAAGCGTTTAAGGAAGATGCTGATTTTTTTGAAAAATTTAATGTTGGAGATAATGTTTTGTTAATCGGAAAAGTTAGAGAGTATAATGGAGAGAATTATATTATTCCTGAAATCATGAAAAAATCAGAAACCAATTATGAAAATTATCATAAATTAAAAGTGTTGAAACAATTATTAGAAAAAAAGAAAATCAATGATATCGTCCAAAAACAAAAAGACAAGTTTGCTGATTTTGAAGAATTAAAAAAGTATATGGTAAAAAAACATAAGTTTGACGAAAAAGATATTGATAGTGTTTTAGAAAATATTGGCGGGAAAGAGCAAAGAAAAGAAAAAGATTATAAACCAATGTTGATGGAATTAATTGATAAGTTGGATAAAGGAGAAGGAGTAGAAATAAGAAAATTATTAGAAGAATCGAAATTAAATGAAAATAATTTCCAGGAAGCGGTTAATGAATTAGTTACAGACGGGATATGGTTTGAACCGAAACCCGGAGTTGTGAAAAAAGTATAAATCTTAACTACAATAAGTGGTTGTATGAAAAGTTACGAAGACATGTTAAAAGAAGCAGAGGAAAAACTACCAAAAGAAACCAAGGAAAAGAAAAGATTAGAAATACCTAGACCTCAAGTCCTAATTCAAGGAAATCAAACATTCATAACAAATTTTGACGAAATAGTAACTATAATGAGAAGAGATCCTAAACATTTTTCCAAATTTCTGTTTCGTGAACTTGCTAAGCCTGGACATATTGATGGAAAAAGATTAGTTCTTCAAGGTAAAGTTTATCCTAAATTGGTTGAGAAAAAATTAGAGTCATATGTCAAAGAATTTTTGTATTGTAAAGAATGTAACAGACCAGATACTAAACTCGTGAAAGAAGGTAGAATCACATTAATGATTTGCGAGGCATGTGGTGCTAAACAAACTGTAAGAAATATATGAAATATTCCCGATAAGTTAACCATGAAAAAAATTCTTGTTGTTTTATTGATTGTTTTTCTTAGCGGATGTACAATTCCTACTGGTCAAGTTACTAAAGGTCCTAAGATTATTAGAGAAAATGGAAAAATAGAAGTTTATTTTTGCCCGCAGGATGAATGTAAGGAAAAACTAGTTGAATTTTTAGGAGAGGCTGAACAATCCATTCACTGTGTATTATTTGATCTTGATCTTCCAGAAGTCAAAAATGAATTAAAGCGAGAAATAGATGTTAAACTAGTTACAGATGTTAAAAATGTTGATGAATCTAAAGAACTCAATCCTATTGTAAATCCTGGTTATCAGTTAATGCATAACAAATTTTGTGTGGTTGACGGAAAGAAATTTTTTACTGGGTCGTTTAACCCAACTGAACGTGGGAATTTTTACAATAATAATAACATGTTGATAATCGAGTCAGAACATCTTGTAAAAAACTATGAAGATGAGTTTGAAGAATTGTTCGGTGAAACATTTTCTGGTGGAGATGAGGTAAAATATCCAATAGTTTATTTGAATGATATAAGAGTAGAGAATTATTTTTGCCCAGAGGATGATTGTTCCGAACATGTGTTAGATGTTTTGGCTGACGCAAGAAGCGAGATTTATTTTATGACATTTAGTTTTACTGATAATGATATCGGAAATATACTGATAAGGAATTATGATGATTCGATTACAGTCAAAGGAGTGTTTGAAAGATCTGGATTGAGTGATTATTCTGAATATCAACGACTGAAAGATGCTGGTATGGAAGTTAAGTTAGACAACAACAAGTATAAGTTACATCATAAGGTCTTTATTGTAGATAATGAAACTGTGATTACTGGATCATATAATCCTACTGGTTCTGGTAATAATAAGAATGATGAGAATATATTGATAATTCATGATAAAAATATTGCTAAAAAATTTCTTGATGAATTTGAAAGAGTTTGGAATTATAATGATGATTTGATTAAAGATTGTTCGGTCGCTAATGATGTTGTTATTTCTGAAATTTATTATGATTGTTCTGGTAAAGATAGTGAAGAAGAATATGTTGCTATTCATAATCCTACTGCTCAGAGTGTTGATCTTGGGTATTATTTTCTCACAAGGGGTAAGAGTAATCAGAGATTAAGTGGAGTTATTTCTAGCGGCGGGACGAAAAAGTTTCATCCTAAATTTTCCCTTCCTAATTCTGGTGGATATGTTGTTTTGACGAAAGGTGGTTATCAAGTTGATTATGTAAACTGGGAAGATGAGTGGAAAATAGAATCTAATAAAGGAGAAATTCTTTCTAGAAAAAGTTTTGAAATGGTTAACTGTGAAAAGGAGTGGAAATAATTTTAACGTCTGTTAATTTCATCCAATACTTTATTCACAATACCGTCAACAATGATTATATTTTCGTTTTCTCTTCTCACATGAATATATTCAATTTTTTCAAATTCTTTTTCTAATTTTTTTATTTTTAAAAAAAGTTCTTTTATACCAGGATTTTTTACTTTATACTCTCCATTAAGTTGCTTAATCATTAATTCACTGTCAGAAAAACAAGAAGCTTCTCCATGAAAATTTTCGCTTGCATTTTTCAAAGCTTTCATCAATGCTGTGTATTCTGCTATATTGTTCGTAGCTTCTCCGATATATTCCCCGTGTTTGTAAATTATTTTTTCATCAGAATCAATTATAAGAATTCCTATCGCACTTTGACCAGGATTACCTCTTGATCCACCATCTGTGTAAACAAATATTTTTTTCAAAGTCATTGATTTCACTAATTATTTCAACTTAAAAGAATTAAAGTTATTATAATTTCAATATTTGAAACTTTCAATTTCTTTTATCAAATCACTAAATTCAGTTGTGATTATACAATGTTCTTTCAAATCGACTGGAAATAAATTAATGAATTTATGATATTTCCAAGTACCAGGGCCAAACTGTTTGCCATAAAAAACTACAACAGCCTTATCATCAAAACTTCTTATTGGTCTACCGGCGGACTGAATACTTTTCTCAAGACCAGGCAACATAGAAGTAAGGAATTTTGCATAATCTTTATCATTGAATTTTTTAGCAAAAAAATCTTCAAGACATTTTCTTTTGTATGTGATTCCTGGATAGGGAAATCCAACAACTATTACATTTTGCAAACATCCTATAAAATCTACTCCCTCGTTATATGAACCAAATGCTATTGAAAATAAAACAGCATTGTCTTCTTCTTTGAAACTATTTAAAATATCATTTCTTTGTATCCTATAATCGTCACTGTCCAAATAATCATCAGAAAATGGTCTTAGATAAACTACTTTGTTCAACTTATCTTTTAATTTTGGAACATAGATGTTGAAAACATCGGTCGAAGGGAAAACCACTAGAACATTTCCTTTCATTGAATTGATTATTTTAATCATCTGGTTTGATTTGAAATCTACATTTTCATTTCTTGTTTTCAATGTGAAATTAGCATAATCTTTTGGAAATATCAATACTTTTCTTTGGTCTTTTGTAAATGGCGATTGTATATCTTCTGATACCGTATCTTCAGGAAAATTCATTAATTTTTTGAACTCTTCCAGGAATAAAGTTCCGCTGAATCCTATAACATTGTAAGAATTTTCTAGAACATCTTTAAAGAGGTATGATGGATCCAAGCAATGTATGTTAAGATAAGAAAATCTCTTTTTGTTAAAGTTTTTAATCTCGATAAATTGTATAAATTTTTCATCTTCTTGTACATCCAGCAACAATTTTAAAAAATTCACTAAAGAAAAACATCTTGATTTTTTCTTATCTTCCAGGATTAAACTGGAAAAATATGATAATACTTCTATAGAATTTTTTATTTCTGACTTGTCTACCCTATAATCCTCTTTTTTTGACAATTCAGTTATTTTTTTTAGGTCAAATGGTATTTCATTTTTTCTTCTGTTTGCTATTATATCACGAACAATTCTACCAAAACTTGCAACCAGTCCTATTGTCTCATTTATTTCTTTTTCAATATCTTCTTCATTTCTTTCACTCACTTTTTCTTCGATATATTTTTTTCTATAATCATTCATTTCATCTATACATGCTAAGAAAATGTTTGTCGATACTTTTATTGAACTTAATTCCTGACATTTATTTGGCAAAGAGTGGCATTCATCAAAAATCACTATACATTTAGAAAGATCAACTACATCAAAAAACCCTTTACGAATAAATGGACTAAGCATATAATTGTAATCTAATAGTATGAAATCTGCATAGACTTGTAGGTATTTTTTTATGGAATAATAAGGGCAGTATTTTTTGATATCATCTCTTAATGCAAAAATATCCATGAATTTTGAGGCATCGTCTCCAATGATTTTTTTTAAAATCTCATTATCTTTCAAAACATGTTTTTTGTAATTTTTGTAAAATTTACATATTTTATCTTTGTTTCTTTCACAGATTGTATAGAAAGTTTCTGATTCCAATTCTTTAACTTCTTTGAGTAAACACAAATCTCTTTTTGAAATAATTCTACCACCAAATAATTTGTTGTCTTTGCTGAATTTTTTCTGGATCTCTTGAAATTCTTTGAGAGGTTGAGTTTGACCTGTTGTTCTGTTTGTTAAATATATGACTTTGAGATTGTTTTCTTTGGCAAATTTTAGAACAACTGATAGGGCTGATATTGTTTTTCCCAGACCAGTTGGTGCTCTTATAAGACAGTGTTTTTTTTCGACAAGAGACTTCTGAATCAGATCCATCATTTGCTCTTGATATTTTCTTACATCTTTGTAAGGGAACCAGTAATTCATAGGAGTAATAGTTGTTGAAGAAATAAATTAACAATTGTTTTTTTTTCTCAGAAAGTTGATAATGAGATTGATTTTTTTGTTAAAGAAATTTAAGAAATAATTAATTTATTCTGGGTTTCACCAATTTATTATATGAAGATTCCAACCAAGAGATGTGAACAATGAAAGGGATAGCGAACTGGATAATGATTATGGGAAGTGTTATAATAGGTATAACCATTCTCTTTATTAGCGCAAGTCTAATCATGAAACAAATGAGGATGTCAGAAAAACAATCTGTACTTGGGCAGATACAGGATTTTCACAGTAAAATAGAAAATACATGTCATTTGGGAAAAGGATCAACTCATTATTACACATTAGCCTTACCAAGTAATGTAAGATCTGTTTACGTAGCAAACTCTAGTTATGAACTACCACCAGACAAAGTTTCTGAAATGATAACAAAAAAAGAATCATCTTCTGGAAATTATCTTTGCATACAATTTTTTGACGACAATCTGCCTATTTGTCAAGAGATAGGATGTATGACTAATTTCACATATATAGGATCACCTTCCCTTAAAAATACACTTCAAACATTGATTGCATCATTAAAAGGAAAAAGTTCAGTTTATGAATATAGAGTGGTTATAGAAAAAACAGATGATTATCTTTTGACCGCTTCTCTTACAGTAAATGAGTAATATTTTAGATGCGTTGGATTTGGAATGTGTCAATAAAAAGATAAGAAGTTTAATGAATAAATTGATTGTATGACCAAACTTACTTTCTTCGGTGGGGTAAACGAGATAGGT
>JAFCCM010000117.1 GCA_017610225.1 Candidatus Aenigmatarchaeota archaeon
ATCTTGAGTCAAGTGTAGTAGATATTGCAGATACAGGAGATGATAATGGAAGATCCAGTCTATTCAAAGTCGACGAATCAGTAGACAATGGCAGATATGCTTATGTTGGTTGGTTTTATAATTCTAATCCAGAAGATCTCACAGAAGATGGAGATGAAATACTAAGAAGAACAATCAGTTGGTCTCAATGTGGAAAGGTTTATGGATGCGGTGTATCAACATCTCAACCAGACACAACACCACCTATTCCACTTAACGGTCAGCCAACCGGTGTACTGGATTATCCAACAGTCGAGTTAAGTGTTGAAACAGATGAAGATGCTGTTTGTAAAGGGACTATAGATGCTGACGAAGATTATGAGGACATGGACTTTACATTTGTTGGTTCAGGAATATATCATCATTATATCTCAACTGAAATCCTGGAAGATGGAATACATACTGCTTATGTAAGATGTGAAGACAAATCTGGAAATATTGCAACTACAAGTTATATATGGAGTTTTGAAATAGATCTTGGTACTCCAAAAAGAATAGCATACTTATGCAGAGATAATTCTTGCGATTATAAAATAGAAGACGAGCTTATATCATGGCTAGAAGGTGAAGGTTGGGAAGTAGATGGAAAAGCCTACAATACATGGGAAGAAAGTGAATTGAATAATTATGGATTGATCATATGTTCAGATGAGTTAAAAGCATGTAAGGCAGATCCAGATTCAATTGCCTATAAACAACATATGGAAAACAGAAAACCATTCCTAGAAGTTGGTGATTATAACTATCTCTCAGCCGCATACAGGTTTGACTATGTTGACAGATATATGGGATACTTTAGAAAAGGTCAATTATACATAACAGAACCAGATCCAATAGTCGATGGGTTAATTGGTGATGTTGAAATATTGACAGGAAATCCAAAATTAACATTAACGCCAGATTATTATCTTGATTCAAGTGTAGTGGATATAGCAGATGCTGGTAAAGATAATGGAAGATCAACCACCTTTAGGGTAGATATGTCCGGAGATCAAGGTAGATATGCTTACTTAGGTTGGTTTTATAATTCTAATCCAGATGATTTAACACCAGACGGAGAAATGATATTGTCTAGAACAGTTAACTGGGCTATTTGCAATAATGTTAATGGCTGTTAGGTATAATTTTTCTCAGATTTTCTAAAGTAATCTGTTTATTGAGATAGGTCATATCCTTTTGGTAGATATAGAAGACCATCATAATCTTGATACCATTCTGTAAGATGACTTCTCAAATGCTCTGGTATATCTCTAAATATGACAGTATTAAGGAATTCACGTAATCTCCTATTCCTCAAATTAAATCCCATAGGTACTCCTGATAATCTAGATTGGTTAATTTTAGCCGTAAATCCATATGTTTTAGATCCTTTTTTCACATCACTTACTTCACCTTCAATTTCTTCAAAAAAAGTATATACCGAAATACCATCATCACGTAGGAGATTTGCAATTCCTAGGACATAACTTTCACTAATGTAAACTAAGGATGGAGACCTTTCTTTGATAATACCTGCTATATGTTTAGTTCGATCTTCTCCTTTGTGGCAACTTAAGAGAGACACAGGGATTCCAAGTTCGTATGCTGTTCTAAGAATATTCAGATAAGTAGTTTCTTGCCACCTGATACTTAAAACTCCAGATCTATTTGTTTCAGATTTTTTAATAGGCTCTAAATGGTCTTCATCTCCTGTCCGTAGATATTCCTCCATATACGATTGGAGATTACTTTTTAATTCTACACCTAAAGATAATCTATCCCCATCTAATACTCTTAATAGTCCATCTATCAGATTATGCCTTTCTGAATCCACACGATTCTCAGATAGTATAACAACATCATTATTTTTACACGCTGCTTCAACTAATTCAACTGGATCTATTGCTTTCATTTCAATAAAATCGAAAATATTCATAGATTTTCTTCATGATAATAGGTTTATAAATATTTGGATTATTTCACCACTATAGAGTTAATGTAAGATTTTCACTTTAAACGAGTTTTAGTAGATACAATGAGATATCTTAAATTTATCACCATCAATTATTTAATAGATCCGTATGAAGAAGATAATTCTGCTGATTATTCTTTTATTACCTAGTTTTGTTATTTCTGAGAATGTTTTTAAATTGCCGGATGATGCTCTCAGCGGGAGACTTATTATTAGGAATGATTATTCTATACTAAATTCTGGAAATATTTACACAACTGAAGAGATTTCTTGGAATGTCAAAAAAATAAATGCAGACAACTTCTGGAATTTGTCAAGGGGTGAGGGAGTTAAAGTAGCAATTGTTGACACAGGGATTGATCATACTCATCCTGATCTTGAGAATAGGGTAAAAGGTGGAGTTTCTTTTGTTAGTTTAGACTATATGGACAATTATGGTCATGGAACAGGTATTGCTGGAATCATTGCCGCAGAAGAGAATGGAATTGGATTGATTGGTGTTGCACCTAATGCTGATTTGTACGCAGTTAAGGTTATGGAAGGAATGTATGGAGAACTTCCTAATGTTCTTCTTGGCTTGGACTGGTGTATGGAAAATGAAATGGATATAGTTGTAATGAGTTTTGGTAATGAAGATCATTCTCCGGAACTGGAAAATAAGTTGATTGAACTCTATTCTAATGGAATATTACTTGTTGGTGCTGCAGGGAATGATGGAAATTTTGGCGGAGAAGATACTGTAGGTTATCCTGCTAGGCATGAAAGTGTTGTTGCTGTAGGGGCTACAGATATTAATGATTTAGTTGCTTATTATAGTTCCTATGGTCCTGATTTGGAATTGTCAGCACCTGGCTCTAATATAGTTACGACTTATTTGAATTATAGTTATATCGATTATTATTATGGAACAAGTTTTTCTGCTCCACATGTTGCTGGCGCGGCTGCACTTCTTAGAGTTGATTTATTGGATGCATATGATTTATTGAATATTCCAACTACTACGACTTCAACTACATCTACTACAATTTTAACAACCACTACAGTTTCAGTAACAACTACCACAAGTACTTTAACTACAACCTTAACTACAACAACTCAACCAGTCACTACAACAGTTTCAACTACAACTCCAATCCCTACAACAACCACAACTATTCAGTTAGTGACAATTTGTGACAAACCTACAACCATGTGCCATGTTTCCTGTAAAAGCAGGTTATGTGACCCAGAGAAATACGAATACTGTGAATACGAATGGGTAAGCGATTGTGGAACAAACTACAAAAGAATCTACCCAGGAGACAAAGCAGACTGGATGGTTTGTAGCAAAAGAGGAAGTTGTGTTTTGAAAGGGAAACCATTAAACCCAATACCAACAACAACCACAACCATTTCTGATGTAGATTATGAGATAATATGTAAAAAAGAAACAACAAGTTGCTTCCATACTTGCAAAAGAT
>JAFCCM010000118.1 GCA_017610225.1 Candidatus Aenigmatarchaeota archaeon
ACACCAGTACAGGATCAGTGCCTGTTCATATTCCTATCTCTCTAGTCGGCGCCCTATCTCAATCCGAGAGAATAAAAGAGTAGGACGGAATTATGCCGCTAGGGCAAATTCTTGGTAATAATCGTCTGCGATTATGTTTATTGGTCATGTTTTAACGTGGTTGCATGTCCATCCACGGAGCGCATCTCCAGTGTCTACTGCCCCTGTCGATACCAATTCACCCCCATTTTAATTATCTTACATTCTAACACATTTCATAAATTACCTCCAAGGCACCAATACTGATGTTGCTGCATTAAAAGTCCATTTTTGATCAGCAACATATTTGGTTCCTGATAAACTTGTTTTTATTTCTCCAAATAATAAATTTACAACTCCTTCTGCTGTCATATATGAAAGCACAAGAAATGATTTTCTATCTGGATGATCTGATGCTTTCATTTTTCCTGACAATAATTGTTTCATAACAGCATCATCTTTTTTGCCTTTTATCATAAATTGTTCGCCAATTAATAATACAGCATCAGAGTCATGGTCTGACGCATATCTTAAGCACATTGATAAATAATTATTGATGGGCATTTCTACTCCATCATCTAATAATAGTGGAAATATTTCATAATCCTTGATAACAAAGAATAATGTATTACATACTCCAGATTCTGTAAGATTAAAACAATGATATGTAAATGCATCTTCTAGTGCTTTTTTCATTATGTCATCCATATTATTTCCTTTGTAAAATGTGGAAGTATGGGTTTAATTCATTTAAAAATTGTGGTAGTCCAGATGGGATTCGAACCCACGCACTCACAGGGTTTTAGAGACCCCGGCTCTACACACTGAGCTACTGGACTCCAAAACTACACACCAAATGATTTCATATAAATATAATTGTAATTATACATGTTATATGAATAATAACAGATAGCAATTAAATATGAACTAATAATTACTATCCGTTGCCTAAGATTGATTTTACATTCTGATATCCAAGCAGATACAAATGTAAGAAATAATAATGTAATTATTTTGATTTGGAATAATCCTACAACTGGACCAAATTTTACAATGAACCAGTTTACAAGCCAATTCAATTCTTTTCCATTATGTTCTAATAATATGAATGTTGTACAAGCATCAAATATATTCAATACTAGTAATATAGTCCATGATATTAATAGAAAGATTTTCATTTATATTCAACTCTTGCTATTAGCTTTCCATTGTCCTCCTTGATAGTTATGATTTGCCCCTTTAATAGTGGACAATCTTTGTGATAGTCGATGTCTGTATCATCACACCAGAAAGATCCAAAATCAATATTTTTGTTAATGTAACAATGACAATCATAACAATCTCCATCCGGACAATGAAAAAATGGACATCCAACACATTTAAGATCTTTTATTGCTGCCATTATACTCATAGTAAATTTAACCTTTCCACAAACTGATTATGAATATCAGTTGCGATAGCTGTTGTTTCGTTATTCATATCTGGTTCACAAAACTCGGTATATTCAATATTGTTTTGTTCAAATTTATATTTTAATTTGTCCAGCTGTCTTAAACCTTTAACCCCCAAGTAGATTAAAGTTTGATTTTGCCAACGGGACAAACGGCTGTGAAGCAAGTACTCTGCTACTGCATGACCCGCTTGCACAGCCGTCTGAGAAGGTGTTAAATCCTTACGCACAATTACAAATAATTTCTTCATCGGTATCAATCTCAGATTCCCATTGTTTTTGAATACTATCAAGCAAAGAACCACTTGGTCCATTTTCATCTCTTGGTTGCTCAATTTTATCATATGGTGTTCCGTTGAACATATGACAATACATAATATGTATGTGTCTATACTCGGAACTGAGATCCTCAACTTTACATTGATTATAATAATATGCATTATTACTATAACCTTTATAAAAATATGACTTTCTATCTTCGTCAGTCATATCTTCACGTCTATAAGGTTTTCTTAAATATTTACCTCTACGAATTATTTGTGCTAATTGTTTTTGTTCTTCTTTAATTTTATGTTTCAGTTCTTTAAAAGTCATTTCAAAATCTCCTTGTTTGTTTTCAGTTTTTGTTTGTTTTTAAGAAATTAAAACTGAACCAAGGAGGACCTCTAATCTGACCCTAGGGTGGCCGTGCTATCTATGTGTCCTCTTGCCAATTCTTGCTTTTGCATTTCTTATCAATGCCGCAAGAGCCGTCATTACATGAGCATGTTTCCGCTGCTTCTTCATTTGCAGGTTCGGCAGTTTCAAGCTCTTGTATGGCGCCACCTAGTTTCTCCTTATTGATTCTTATCATAATCTTTACTCCTTACTACTTATTTGGAATTTGGTGTATGTTCTTAATATGAACATACATTAGCATGGTCCAGAGGGAGGGAGTCGAACCCCCAAAGTCATTATGACCACTGATTTACAGTCAGCCAGACTCGCCACTTGTCTATGCCTCTGGATAACTCATTTTAAATGAGTTTTTGTAAATATTTTATAAATTCGTTCATATATGCGACCTAAGAATGTCGATATTTTTATAGTTATTCCTAAATCTCTCATTCTGCAATATACATGTAGAGGGTTTAAGTAATGTTGCGTTTTTTTACCCATATGTAACTCCGAAACCACAAGTAAATTTAAACATTTCGGTATTTGTTCTAAAAAATAATCATGTTAACCGAAACATTATTTACTTAGTTTTTGTACCATTTGTTTATAGTTATTATGGTATTCATTATTACAACCCATTCTAACACACCATCTTGTTAATGAGTTATTTAGTCTGAGCAAACCACAATATTTGCAATATAACCACGGAGCATTTTTTAATTTAATAAAGCTATGTGCCTCAAATTTATAAGGAATTTTTTCTATCATGGCATCAGCAGATTTTTATTTAAATAGT
>JAFCCM010000009.1 GCA_017610225.1 Candidatus Aenigmatarchaeota archaeon
ATTGGCTAAAAGACTTCACGATTTGGAAACTGAGGTCGGTAAAGTAGATGACGAGGGAACAACTAAGATTGAGTAGAACCGAGAATCTATAAACAGGCTAAAACACTTGACAAGGAGTCAAAATTGTGTTTTAATGGTAGTATAAACGATGAGAGGTAATAAGAAAGATGGTCAGTTTAATAAAGGTTTTCAACCGATTCCCCAATCTCACAAAAGAGCAAGAGGCAGAATTGTGCCAACGTCGGATAGCCCGACTGATTGGAGTATTACCAACTACAGTATCCTTGGAGTATGATGCTAGTTTTGCATCAGGTTATTTGGAATTACCACATAAGTTGGCTTCTTACAGGAGATTAAGAAAAGATATGACTAAAAGGGCATTAGTTGTCCGGTCTACTGGTAGGGCATATGATGTATTTGAAGCAATTAAGCAGTTAGCTGACAATAGAGGTGAGGAAACCCTAGGTGAAATCATTGGGAAGGCAAAATGACCATTCGTGTTAACAGGAGTAAGAAAGAGTTACACAGGTATATCCAGTTAGTACCAACTACCTTTTATCTTGTTCCGGATTGCTTTGGTGCTAGCAAGCCAGATATTACTTCTGAAAAGTGCTGGCTGTGTCCAGTCAAAAAACAATGTGATAATAAGCAGGAAACGGTGATGAGATAGTTGTGTCTAAATAAGGGGGAAGAAGAGAAAGGAATAGAAATGATTTGGTTTTACAGTGACCCTCACTTTGATCACACTAATATCATTAGATATTGTAGCAGACCCTTTAATTCTGTTGAAGGAATGAACACATATTTACTGGATATTTACAATAGATGTGTCAAATCAAGTGATACAGTTTACTTTTTAGGGGATATGGCGTTTGGGCGTGGCAGCCGAAGACCAAGATGGTGGCTTGACCAGCTCAATGGAATGATTCACTACATTAAGGGTTCACATGATAACGGGATTAGGTCAGCATCCCAGGGTCTGAACTGTGTTGAGGTTGTTCAGCAAAAGGTAATAGATATTGATGGGAGTGCTGTTTTGCTTATACATGACCCCTCACAAGTAGACGCTTCCTGGAAGGGCTGGGTGATACATGGTCACACACATAACAATACTCCAGTCGTTAAGAATAGAAAGATAAACGTATCTGCGGATGCTGTTGGTTTTCATCCTGTAAGAATGGACTTCATCTCCAAACTAATTAAAAAAGAGGATACAGGAGGAAAGTGTAATGAAATATCCTTACCGACATCAATATAAAAGTCACAGGCAGTGGCAACTTGCTCTCCGTAAGTGGAGAGTGTGGAACAGGGAGAGAATAAAGGAGCAATCAACAAAATGACGTTTTTGAACATATTTGACATGCTGGGATGGGGATTACTAACCCTTGTTGTAATTTCTGCTGTGATATGGTTAGCAAATAAAGACTGGTAAGGTATAGAATGAATACTGGATTCCCATTCGATAATATTAGAGAATGTAAAGCGTGCGGTCTATGCGATAGCCGTAAGAATGCTGTTGCTGGTATTGGTTCTGTTCCTGCTAAAGTAATGCTCATAGGAGAAGCACCAGGGCAGGAAGAGGACAAAATTGGTGAGCCATTTGTTGGGAAGGCTGGGCGTCAACTTGATTCCCTGCTGTATCAGATTGGTTGGGATCGGAATTGGTGCTTTGTTACCAATACTGTCCATTGTCGTCCTATTCGTAATGCTATTCCATCTCCTAAACAAATTGCGGCTTGTTCACATTGGCTTGATATTGAGCTTGATTTAGTTCGGCCTGAAATTCTTGTCCTTATGGGGGCTACTGCTATTGCCCGTATCTTGGGTCATGGCGCTGGTACTGTGGAACATCTTCACGGTAAACCAATAATACGAGATATATTAGGTCGTCGTACTATCATTCTTCCCTGTTACCATCCAGCGGCAGCGCTTCACAATTCCACCTTGCTTCGACAGATAGGTGAGGACTTCCAAGTGTTGTGGGGTCTGGTAAACGACAGGGACATATCTGAGTTCATTGTCAGAGACGAGTATCCCAATCCAGTATACCGTTTGGCAGATACCAAGGCTACTGTCAGTCAGATGATTGACGAGATTAAGGGTTCTAATGAGTGTGCCGTAGATGTGGAAACTGTGGAACAGGGTACTAGGCTGTGGAGTACTCAAATTAGCACACAGCCTGGTACAGGATGGTTTCTCCCTATATCATCCGACTTCATCATCCAGAATGGTACTGTGCCCCTTGCTAAATGGAGCAAAACTGCCCAGTTCATTGTCCACTTCTATTTGAATGACATTAACTGGCTGGATATTCCAGATAACCAATTCAGGGACACAATGGTAATGGCCTACTTGTTAGGATTACCACAGGGTCTAAAAGAGTTGGCATCCCGCCTATGCGGTATCGATATGGTCTCCTACAAGGAGATGGTGCATCCTGGTCAGTATAAGATGTCCATAGACTACCTGACTGAGGCATCTAAGCGGGAGTGGCCTGACCCACCAGACCTTGAGGAAACCAAGTGGGATAACAAGCAGGGGCGAATAATAACTCGTATCAAGAAGCCACATCACATATCGCGTAAGATAAAGCGGATACTGGCAGATTCAATGGATAATCTTGATGTCGACCCCTATGACCGATGGGTTAAGAAAATTGATGAACTGGAACGGGCTGGCGTGGAATCCATACTGGGGCGTATGCCCGAGTCCAATCTTGCCGATATCAAGTTTGAGGATGCTATTCAATACGCAACCCGCGATGCAGACGCAACTCTTCGTGTTAAGCAGAAAATGGATAAGTTCATAACCAAGATGGGACTGGACTTCGTACTTCACATGGACACGGGTATTTTGCCTATGGTTAACGAGATGATGAAGAACGGTATGCCAGTGGATGTAGACTATTTCCGTAATCTGTCTACTGAGTTCGATGCCCGCATGAGAGCCAAATCCACAGAACTGGCAGTTGTTGTAGGTCATCCATTCAACCCGAATAGTTCTAATCAAGTAGCACAGGTGGTTTACAACGAATTGGGATTTAAGCCAACGGCTTTTACGCCGACTAAACTAATCAGTACCGATGATCAAGAATTGAAGAAAACAGGTCACCCAGTAGCTAAAGGTATTATTGAATATCGACGCCTGTCCAAGATTAAAGGGACATATGCTGATAACTTAGCAGTGCTACCTATTCCAGATGAATCAGGTGTCAATCGCATCCATACCACAATAAAGACAACTAGGACGGAGACAGGCAGATTGTCCTCTGCTGATCCAGTCAATTTGCAGAATATTCCTATCCGGTCCACAGATGGATTAAGGGTTCGTGAGGGATTTATAGCTGCCCTATCAAAGGTGTTGTTGGAGGGTGACTATGCTCAGATAGAGATGTGTGTTCAAGCACATATGGCAAAATGTAAGGGGCTTATAGATTTGTTCCTCCGTGGCGATGATCCACACACATCAACAGCATCCAATATATTTGGGGTATCCTATGAGAATGCCAAACAGAAAAAGTATCGTTATCCGGCTAAGACTATGAACTTTGGGGTTATCTATCTCATTTCTGGTTTGGGACTGTCAAGGCAGATAGCTGAGTACATATCTGATTTGCTAATGATGGGTTCCCCCGTGGATATTGATGCATGGGATGCTGATACCTGCGACAGATATATTGCAGAATGGTACAAGCTATATCCTGAAATACGTGATTACCAGATGGAGATGGCTGCAATAGCGCGGCGGTATGGTTATGTCAGGGATATGTTTGGCAGGATACGGTATATCCCTGAAGTTAGTTCCCCTGTTAACAGTGTTCAGGAATCAGGGTTGAGAATGGCTGCCAATATGCCTATTCAGGCTACAGCTCAAGGGATCATTAAGTTGGCAATGGTGAAGTTGTGGAAAGAGCTACCTAGAACTGAGTGGGCTAATGATGTTGAATTCAATATGCAGATACATGATTCGCTTGTATTTGGGGTCACAAATGATGATAAAATCATAAATCCTTATGTAAGTTGGATGTCCCATATAATGTGCAATGTAGTAAGTTTATTGGTTCCAGTGAAAGTAGATTTCAAGATAGGACCAAATTGGGCTGAAATGAAAAAACTAGAACTTAATACTTGACAAGGAGTCAAGATTGTGCTTTAATAAAAGTATAAGAATGAAACATAACCTTAATAAAGGAGGCAGCAAATGAGAACACGGGATATAAACAGGTTACTTAAGACGGGTAACTGGATGATTAGGTTTGATAATGATGGTGTATCCTACAATACAGGTGGATATTCTAGAGATTGATGGAGCAATAGTACCAATGAATGAAATAGAGGAATTAACGGTATTATCCCAGGGGAATAAATATTACCGTTAATGGGTACAGTTTAATAGAAGCTGTAAGAAAGTGCCAAAATGACTAAAGACTTAAAGAAATTCTGGGAAGCGTGTGAATTGAAAAATAGGAACGGAGGAAAATAAAATGGTAGAACACCAAGTAAATAATGTTGAAGTCGCATCAATCCAAACCGTGAACTACAAAGAGATAATAGAGATAAGAGTGCCTATTCGCTTCTACTGGAACAAAGACGGTGACTTTGACGGTATAGAATTCGGAAAATTCAAATCAAAACTACAACCTTGGGAAGAGGATATGTTGAGAAGATGCTTAGAAGCAATAATTCCGTCTATTGGCAAAAGGAAATAAACACTGAGGAGGGGAAAGGAGGTAGGGGAATGGAAGCTAAAGATACAGTGATGGATGATGTTAATATATATAGGGGTTCTACACCTTGCCCAGTAGAGCAAGTTAAATCTTTATTGGAAACCCAAGCCGAAATCTCCTTTCCATTGGGTGAGGTATCAGTAGCTAAAGCAGTGCTGGCTATAATTGAAAACCCGAAGCAGGTTAATTATAGGCTAAAGGAGATTACTGAATACTGCGAGGCTAAGGTTGATTCTAGGAAAGGAGTTGTAATGAGTAAAATAGAAGCAACCGCAAAGGTGGATATTCTAGAGATTGATGGAGCAATAGTACCAATGAATGAAATAGAGGAATTGACGGTATTATCCCACTGGAATCATGGGGAATGGATTGTGATTAAATGTGGGAAAACAAATATTACCGTCGATGGGGATGACTTAACGGAAGCTGTGGAGAAGTGTCAAAATGACTAAAAATATGGACATAAAGAAATTCTGGGAAGCGTGTGGGTTAAAGTGGTTTTGGGATCATAACCCTGAGTGTTTTTGTGGTGCAGTAGATGATGATTCGGGGCGGAGCTGGCATTACAGATCTCCCAATGGTAACTGGCATCTGGCAACAAGATTCTGGTACGAACAAATAAGCCCAGACCTCAACAATCTATTCAAGTATGCCCAGCCAACGGTAGTTGCTAAATATGGTAGGGCTAAATGGGAGGAAATTCTACTGATTTGGTTTAAGGAAATGATGCTTGGTAAAGACCCAGCAGTAGCCCTTTATGAAGCCCTTTATCCTGTAACAGTAGGCAAGGAAATATATGAGGGAGATATAAATGGAGAAAGAGATAAGGGAAATACTAGAAGCTTTCGGCAACGAGGTTATTGCAATTATTGATGGGACTAATGGTGAAAAACTACCGGCGGTTCTTATGGTATCTAAGTGTTCAGCAGCACTCAATAAAGCAACTGGGGAAATTGTCCGTCTATCCCGGCCTACTGAGCCAGAGGAGCCACCACCCGTATTGAGTGATGAGAGAATAAATGCCATTAGGAGCTTAAAGTATAACCCCGATATGGATGTAGACGAGTTATTTATGGTTGCATTAAGGGCCGTAGCCACAGCCCAGCGTGATGCAGATATTAAATACTATGGAGGTGAGGCGTGAAGGAACAAGAACTTAACAGGAAACTGGCAAAGTGGGTAGGGTTTAAATTGTTGGGCACCCAATTCTACGGTCACTCATTTGGGGGTGATGCAGGGGTGGATACTCGCTTGCAATTGATACAACAAGCAGATGGAGATGTAGTGCTTGCCCTTTATAATCCTACTAAGGGGAGTAATGATTGTATAGAATTCTGTTCTAGCAGTGGGGGAGGAAGGTATCCTTGGATTGCTGAGAAACTAAGAGAGATGATAGCTAATTTCCAAGATGAGTGGGCAATGAAGTAGCGAGTGATATAGAATTGTAAATATTTTGAAAGGAGAATGGGATGAGCAGGGAGATATTAGCATTGAAGGGAGGTAATTATGAGTAGGTTGAGATTATTCCCTGCCACATTAAAACAAGCTAATGAGATGATTGAGCGATTGCATCGCCATCATAAGAAAGTTGTCGGACATAGATTTACTATTGGCTGTCAAGATGATGTGGTTCATGGTATAGCAGTAGTTGGTCGACCAGTGGCTAGGGCAGTGCCTCAATATAATATCGCTGAGGTTACTAGACTAGTGAGTGATGGAACGCCTCATGTTTGCAGTATGCTTTATGCCGCATGTGCAAGGGCAGCCAAGGCTATGGGATACGACAAGATTCAGACTACTATTCTATTGAGTGAAAAGGGTATATCGCTAAAGGCAGCTGGATGGAAGTTCAGCCATTTAATAAGAGGTAGGGATTGGAATACCCCTAGTCGGGGCGGAAGGCGAATAGATCAACCGATGTGCGACAAGCAGGTTTGGTATAAAGAACTGGGGTGAAATTGATATTGTTGGGCAATTAACACATTCCGATAGTAAATGGTTCTTCGGTAAATACGGATTTCTTACAGCCAATCCCCTGCTCTATGATGACCCAATCCCATGCAGGGGTAAGTTAGGCTTCTTCGTGCCAGTATTAACTGAGGTAAGGGGATGATACCCAAAGAAATACCAGATATATCCAGAAAGGAGAAGGGGATGAGTGAAATTGATGTAGCCCAGTTTGTTCTAATAGCCGTGTTACTAATATTGCATATCTTGCATCTAATCAGAGAGTGATATAGATTTAGCCCCAGAGGGCAAGAAGGGAAACAAATATCAGATAATATATGCTGAAAGGGTGAATAATGAAAACTCATTATGTTAATTGTTGTATATGCGGGGAGGAGATTGCTTGGTGGGGTGGTGGTTATAATAGACAGTATAAAGATGAATGGATTTGTGACAATAAAAAATTAAGAAGGCGTGTTCCTGCTGGTGTAGTAAAAACCAAGCACTGTGCTACTTTTACTATGGATGGGGGGCAAAGCACTTTTCGTAGCGAGGATAAGGGGGGCTTAAAATACGAGTATAAACACTGTTCTATTTCCAATGACTCTATCTATTGTGAAACTTGTGCCCGAAAATTAAAATTTAAGTGTAAGAATTGCCGAACAGGTAGAATCAAAAAGGAAAGAAATGCTGATTGACTGGGGCAATGAAGTAGACAGTGATATAGATTTAACAGGTGAATAAAAAACTAGAGGTAAGGTAATGCATTTAGCTATAATATTAGATGGAAACGGTAGATGGGGAATAAGTCATTTCAACCAGAGGACCAAAGGACATGAGGAAGGAGCTAGAAATGTATGGAGACTTGTTCAAAATCTACCAACAGATGTTAAATACCTGACCCTCTATGGTCTAAGTATTGATAACATTAAGAAACGACCAGCAACGGAGATAGCAGAGCTTTACCGAATATTCAAGGAAAACTTTTCAAGTGGTGTTAAAACAGCACAACAAAACAATGTTCAGCTCAGATTTATTGGTAATGGAGAACTCCCAAGACCTTTGCTGTCGCTTATTCATCAATCGTGTAAAGTAACTCAAAACAATGACGGATTAATACTTAGTGTTGCCCTGAGTTATGGAGGGCGTAACGAAATTATAAGGTCTGTTGCCAAACTACAAACGCGAAATGAGCCCATTACTAGATACAGCTTGGAAACAAATCTTGATACTGGTGATTTACCTGATGTAGATATTCTGGTTAGAACTGGTGGAGAGAAACGACTCAGCGACTTCCTAATCTGGCAGTGCGCCTACTCAGAACTATTCTTCACGGATACATTGTTTCCAGATTTTTCATCTGAAGAGTTATCTCAAATTATGGTTGATTATCGTCATAGGAAAAGGAAATTTGGTGGAATTGTATAAATGAAACTAATAAATGTTGTCTACTTGTCCTGTTTCCTCGAACCACTGGTAGGTACGGCGTATCCCGTCCTTCCAATCCACCTTAGCCTTCCACCCAGTCTCTCTTAACATCTTATCCGCTGATACCTCTTCGTAAAATGTCTGCCCAATACGTTGTAGAATACTTGCAATTTCTGATTTCGATCCAGTGATCTCCTTAATATCCTCTGCTGTCTGAATAGCTGATACCATCTCACTTGTGGTCAAATTCCACACGTCATTAATCTTATCTGACTGGTATAAGGCAACAATGGCATCTATCAAATCATCAATATAAGTTAGAGTTCTAGTTTGTTCACCGTCTCCGTGTACAGTTATTGGTTCTCCTCGCAATGCTTGCCCCAAGAAGATATGAGGAGCTAGCGCTGGTCTCATTCTTGGACCATAGATAGTGGCAAACCGCATAAAATTATACTGTAGGTCAAATGAGTGATGTAGCCCCTGTATCACATTCTCCCCTGCCAACTTAGTGCAGGCATATATTTCTGCTGGGTTGGGGAGAGACTTCTCAGTAGATGGGTGGTGTTCTTGGTTACCATAAATGCAACACGTAGATGAATAGTATAGCTTGGCTCTCGCTTCTAGGCAGGCAAGAGCAATGTTCCATGTACCCTCAACGTTGATTTTCATGGTCTCCACGGGGTGAGCATAAGCCCAGTTCAAGTCAGCAACTGCTGCCAGATGAAATACAGCGTCCTTGCCCTGGATAGCTTCCCGTACTCGCCTGAGATTGCAAATATCCTGCCCGTCTACGGTATCAAATGACGTGACAGTATCTCCCAATTGTGACAACCTATCGGCTAGATGACTCCCAATGAACCCCTTGCCTCCAGTGATAAGTACTTCCATTGTTTCCTCCTTGTTTTTATTTTATTATGTACTCGTAGGACATCAATAGTTCTCGTCTTGCAAATCTTGTCTTGCTACTTCAAGTATTCCATATGCTTCATAGGTATTTTCTATTCCCAGCGTCATAACAGTGCTAGAGTATCCGCCCCCTTCTTTATCATCTATTAATACAACAATTACTTTGGCATCCGCCTTTTCTAGTTCTTCAGCCAGTTTCTCCAGCAACTGCGCCTTGTTACTGTTCCTTATTATCCTATCTATATCACCATTCATTGTCTTCCTTCTTTACTTTTATTTTTCAAACCACACATCGTACCAGATCTGTAGTGTGAATAATCCCCAGACCACATTCGCTAAACCCGTAGCCGCAGTTCCGCCGCCAATCCTACCCGACTTTAGTGCTTCTACTATCTTGTTTAGTGATTTCTTTTTACATATCTCGTTTAATAACCTCCCATTTTCGAGTCTATCCAGTACCATTGGCTTTAGCTCTTTACTGTTAAGCCAGTCAGCTATGGGGGTACCGAAGCCCGCCTTCCGTCTCCAGACCACCTCAGATGGCAAAATACCCTCTGCTGCCTTACGTAGTATGTATTTGCTTGTACGCATCTCTGTTGGCAGGCTGAAGGCGAATGATACAATATTGTTGTCAACAAATGGTGAGTATATATCTGGCGGGTAGAACTTGTTAGCCTTCATTCCAAACTTACCAGGAAGCAAATTAAGGCAGTCCATTGCCAGTACCTTGGTATAAATATCGTTGTAACTGCTGGGAACGAAACTGTAATCATGACTACTTGATTCTAAGAGCCACCTGACATTTTGGTAACTCATTGCTGTTGTGGGATATAGAATCATTTCATTGGTATTGAACTGGGATGGGAATAGCAGTATACGTTCCAAGGTGTTCAGCCTGTCAGTTGGGTCACCCACTACAAGCCCTTGCATAAACTTACGTAACCATAATGGTGTCAGAATCATCAGGTTGATATATTTAGCAAATCGATGCCAAGGATACCCACCGAATATTTCGTCTCCACCGTCACCACAGAGTACAGTATCGGAAACCTGAGACGCAGCTTCATACAGAAAGTAATTGTTAATAAGAGCGGCATCACCCAATGGTTCTTCATAAATCGCTGTAATATTCTCTATATTCTGAGCCACCATATCTGTTGTAATATGTATCTCGTGTGGTTCCAACCCAATAAAGTTAGCTGTGTTAGATGCCTCACTAAACTCAGAGTGGTCATCAAAAGATGCGGTAAACGTCGTCCGCATCTTACTTCTAATTGTCCCAGCTGCGATAGCGCCTATAATAGACGAATCGATACCACTGGATAGAAGTATGGAAACCTGCTTTGATTTTTTTGTCTTACTGACTATAGAGTCACTGATAAGCCCGTATAGTTGCTTGGCCAGAATAGATTCACCTGTTGGCCAAAGTCGATCTACTGGTGTTATCTGACTAGGTTGTAGCACCCCAACGTCTTCAAATAAAGTATTACCCCCTATGCTGTATTGATACATTAGGAACGCGGGAATTGCTGCTAGATTGAGTTTCATTGAAACACCACTGTCAAAGAGTTGCCTGATAAGGGGCATAGTAATTCGTTTACCCTCTTTATACCCATAATAAAGAGGCTGTACTCCAATATTGCGTGTTGCTTCCATCTTACTTAACCCCCAATCCTTTTATCCCGCTTGCTCTTCCGTCCATCATCCGATATGATACCTGTATATCTTTAAGACCAGCCTGAGTGAACCACTCTTGAATGTCACTGACATTGTAATACCTTGCTTGTGGAGCTGACAACATATCAAAGACGTCATTCCACTTTGTCTGAAATGGAAAGCGGGCATAGTGTTCGAGAATAGGTACTTTTATTCTGTTCATTGCATCAAATACCAGTGCACCCATAAAGGATAGAATGTAGAGTATTTTATGCGGTATTCTGGTTGTAATTTTCCGTAGTGGCTCATAGAGGTATAGAGCAAGATTGTTATTCCTTCTTCCGTACACCCAGATAGATATAGTGCCTCCTAGCTTTACTGTTCTTACTAGTTTCTCAAATCCCCCCTGTGGATCAGGAAGATGGTGAAGCACTCCAATACAGAAAACATAGTCAAATCTATTGCTCCACTGTAATGGTAAGTTATATATATCAGCCTGTTTTACTATTACTGGTAATCCTTTTGTATTCTTAATAGTTGATTTTACCGCCCCAGCACCCAAGTCAAAAGCTATTACTACGGCTCCATACTTAGCAGCAAAATGTGAATGTCTCCCTGCTCCACAACCAGCATCCAGAACTAGTTTTTCTTTAAAGAACTTCTTGTCTATTGGAGCAATATAATCCAAGAAGTTCTGCTCATACTCTGGAAAGATGTCATCAAACTTTGACCATTCATAACCAAAACTGGATGCGGTATGTTCCTTTAATTGTTTACTTTTCACATGTACAGCTTCTCGACTACGTTTTTCCATGTATACTGCCCTGCCTTTCTCTTGTTGTTTTCAACCATCCTTTCAGCTAACTGTTCGTTGTCTAATACTAGTTCAACTGCTTTGTAAACGGACATTGCATCGTTTGGGGTGGTTAATATACCATTAACCCAGTCATTCACTATTTCTGGTATCCCACATACTTTGGTGGCTACTATAGGCAGCCCACTTGCCATTGCTTCCAGAATTGAAACAGGAAAGCCTTCAGATAGACTGGTACTCACTAGGATATCAGCAGCACTTAGATAAGTTGATATATCAGTATTATTCACATGACCACAAAATATTACTCGTCCGTTTGCCTGTTTCCTGAGTTTGGGTAGCTCTGGTCCATCCCCAGCCAGAATATATGTGTTCTTGTTATCCATTTTGGCTGCTTCAATAAAGATGTGCAGATTTTTTTCGTGGCGACATCTCCCAACAGCAATTATAATCTTCCCTTTGGGTAACAGATTCAGTCTTTTCCTTGCAGCTTCTTGAGAAAGTACACCAAACCTATCAGTGTCCACACCATTGGGAATAATTTCTACTGGCTTATTAGTGTACTTCTGTAGTTCCATTCTCTGGTATTTGGTTTGAGCTATAATATGATCTGCATACCTTGTAATTAGGGGATAGAGTACTCGGTTCAATGGTGACGGTGTATGAATACTACCTCTCTCGTAGAAGATATAAGGGACCCTTGGTAACTTGCCCATTACTGCTGGCAACGAGCTATATAAACCTTGGATATGAACTATATCGGGTTTTAATAACATAATTTTCTTGGTAGTTCCAGGAGTATAGAATAAGCCGCGAAAGTATGGAGTGGAAACAAGAGTTCGTATCTCATGAATGGTAAACGAATTGTGCTGATAGCTCCTAGACTTATTACCTGCTGTTAATACATGTACCTCATGTCCAGCGGAGACAGCATGTTCAGCTGTTTGAAGAGTAGCAATTTCCGTACCACCAGTATACTTAGGGGGAAGTCCACTAACCAGAATAGCTATCTTCATCGTTCTGCTAGTACCCTAGGAGGTACTTAATTCCTTTCATTAGTCTCCGTGGTATCAGGTTTTCTTTTCTAAATTCGGAGATAACTCTCCTCATGCGTTTATCCGTCTTTCTGTTTGCATATCTTTGAATCTTCTCTAGTCTATTTCTACTAAACTCTTTGGTTCTAACTATCAGTATTCCATGATTTATTTCTTTCTCATACAACTTGTTTCTTAGAATATGTTCATATAAAGGACTGGTGGGATAACCAGTAAGGATGTTGAACCAAGCAAACTCTGGTTTGAGTTCCTTGGCTAAGGAGATGGTACTCTGGATATCATCTATGGTCTCACCAGGAATACCAATCATGAAACTGGCTCCCGCCCTTATACCAACTTTTCGGCACAATTCATATGTTTTCCTTATTTGTGGAAGGGTAGTTTGTTTGTTTAGGTAATCCAGTATATTCTGTGATCCACTTTCAACACCAAACCACATTAGTTTGCAGCCGGCATCCTTCATCGCCATTAGCATTTCACTATCTACAGTATCAACCCTGCTCTCACACTCCCAGTCAAAGTTTAGTTTCTTCTCTTTGATTTTGTTACATACATCCATAACCCTTTTCTTGTTTGCTGTGAACAGGTCTTCCCTGAAATATATCTTCTTAGCATCATATGAGTTAACCAGTAACTCAACTTCATTGATAATACTATCTGAGCCCCTGAACCTATATCTCCGACCCCAGACTATATTATTAGAACAAAAGCTGCATGAGAAGGGGCATCCCCGTGAAGTTCCTACTGAGTAGTAGTTACCATATTTCCCCATTGGGAATAGATGTCGAGCAGGAAAAGGTAACCTGTCAAGGTTACCTATGAGCTCTCGCTTGGGAGTCACGATAATCTTATCATCATCCCTGAATACTATTCCCTTAACTTCCCTATAGGAATCTCCCTTCCCTAGCTTACCCCAGAGATCAACAACTGTTCTTTCACCTTCACCATATACACTTATATCGAAACAGGAATACTTAAGCGGGTAAGCCGGAAGCACGTTAGAATGAGCACCCCCGACTACTACTATAGTCTTTTGATTGACTTGCTTTATTATCTCAGCAACCTCAATTGCTCTCTGGAAGGTGAGTGTATCAGATGTTATTCCCACTATCTCAGGGTTTGCCTTTGAGACTCTCTCTCGTAGAGAGGTATCGTTTAGTCCTTCTGCTCCTACACTAACAACTTCAACATTATGCTGTTTTTCTAAGACAGCAGCAATGTAACCCAACCCCAAGGGGAAAGCAAGTTGTCCTCCAACTCCATATAACTTGGGGGTGTCAGGTTGAATCAGTAGTGTTCTCATTTTGCCTTCCTGCTAAATTGTAATACAATTGCTTCCCTTCCATATTTCTTCAAGAAAAATCTTGACTCATTTGTTTTATTAAACCCCAAACTTGAACACACGTCAATAATCTCCTGTGGGTTATAACTCACAAACGGTAGCCCCGATGTTCTATCTAGAAATCTTTTATTAAACTCGTCAATTGGAAGGTGTTCTGTGTACACGCCATTGTCAGCAACATAGTTGAACTGTAGTATCAGGTGCTTCTTACAGACCCTGCAAATCTCCCTGAGTACGGTAATACCGTCAGTAATGTGCATTATGACATTGATACTAATAGCAATATCAAATGAACAATCCTCGAATTCCAAGGTAAGAACATTGCTATGCTTAAGCCTTGAATTAGGAAACTGCTGGAGTTTTTTCCTGCACTGGTCAATCATTCTATGACTATTATCAACCCCCGTATACCTTATCTCCTTGAATCTATGAAGTATTCTTACGGCATCAAACCCAATACCACAGCCGCAGTCAATCAGTGTAGTCCCTGGTTTGTACACTTTTTCTATGAGTTCATAGACTTTCTGTCGTCCACTATTTTCATATAACGTTTTTTCCCAATAATTAATAGTTCTATCACTTTCCCATATCGCTGGTCCTTTGGTATGAGGAGTTACACTCCAAACCAAATCCAGTATATGCTGCACAAGCCTTTTTAACACCATTAAACTAACTCCTCCCTTTCATCAGTTTCTTTGTCATAACAAACGCGTACAACATAACCCCAAGATAAATAAACTGAAGTGGTTGCAGAGTATGTATCTTAAATCTCAGGCTTCTCCAGATAAATTTCCATGTCATAAGTTGATTGATATGTTTTTGTGTTTCCTGGATCAATTCTTCCTTGTTTGAGAACGTGTCAGACACGTAAGGTGGAAATGGTTGAGTATTAATACCTTTCATCATATGAAATGGTTTGAACCAGACCATATCATCAGTTTTGCCTTCATCTAATGCTCGTTTATAAAGCACCGTTCCAGGAAAAAGCCAGAGCATATTGAAGGCAAAATTATTCAACGGAAGTCTCTTTACAAGGGCTGCTGTCTCCTTCATATCGTCTCTGGTTTCACCAGGAAATCCTATGATGAAATCAGCACCGACAAATAGTCTAGCCTTCCTAGTTGTTTCAATGGCCTTGATTGCCTGCTCAATGGTTATACTCTTTTGTATAACTTTATGTGTCTCCTGTGAACCGCTTTCAATACCATAGTTTACATGATAACAACCAGCTTTCTTCATTATGGAGAGCAAGTCGTAGGTAACAGTGTCTACTCTGCCTAGACATCGCCAAGATATATCCAATCCACCTTGTATTAACCCTTCACAGAATTCTGTAACCCATTTCTTGTTGGCCGTAAAAGTATCATCCATAAAAAATATATCATTTACACCATACTGTTTATGTAGGTGTCTAATCTCATCAATAATACTTTCTGGTGTTCTACGTCTAACCCGTCGTCCCCACATTGTTGGTGACGAACAGAATATGCAATTACCAGGACACCCTCTACCAGTGACAATAGCAGTACCAGGTCTTCTTAATTGGTGTTCATGCCAAAGTGATGCTTTGAAATACCTGTCCATTGGAACCAAGTGTCGAGCAGGCCAAGGAAGTGTACCCAAGTCAGTGATAACCTCTCTAACTGGATTGGAATAAGGAACACCATTATTATCTCTAATCGATATTCCCTTGATGTCTTGATAGCTTTCATTTGTTGCTAGTTTTTGGACTAGTTCAAGGAATGTTAGTTCTCCTTCTCCTCTTACTACTACATCTACAAAAGGCAGTTCCCTTAAAGTAATTTCTGACAGAGAGGATACATGCGGTCCACCCAATACTACTGTTGCTAGTTTGTTTTCTTCCTTAGCTATAGATGCACACAAATACACCGATTCGCGGGAACCCGTAAATGCTGTTATACCAATAACATCATAACCCTTACGTAACTCGTTGCGAACGTCATCAAAACTGGCCTTGTTTATGGACGCATCGTATACTGTGACATCAAAGCCATCCTTCTCTGTTACAGCAGCTACATACAGCAAACCCAAAGGAGGATGGTAGCCTTGAATAGGACTAGAAGAACCGTCGGAGAAAAGAGACGGTGGATTAATTAAAATAATTCTCATTCGACGACTTTCCTAACAATGTAGATTTGATATAACCCAAAGTTACTAGACATTTGTTTGAAAGCCTTCCACATAAAAGTTGGTCTAAAGAATACTGTCTCAAATTTTATTATCCTGAAACCACCACCTTGAATCAAATTCTTTAGCTTTGGCGATGGAAGATAATTCTCTGTAACCTGTCCTGTTCCCGTTCTCCGCCCTCTTATTTTAGCATAAACCTTGTGCAAAATTATAAGCCAGTACCAAGGGTTGGGAGTCGAGATAATTAGGTATCCATCGGGGTTTAGTACTCTATTGAACTCAGATATAGCTTTTGGTGGATTCAGCAGATGTTCCATTGTTTCTGTACAAACCACCACATCAAATGTTCCACTCATAAATGGAAGCTCTTCAGCTGTACTTACATATGCTTCATCTAATATATCTGTTGCTAGTCTGATGCTTTCTGGTGAAACATCTATGCCACACACTGTTCCAAACTTCATTAACTTCTCGGCAGCTACCCCAGTACCACAGCCAACATCTAGGATCTTGAGATCGTGTTTTCTTGTTTCATCAAAGAATGAAAGTATTGGATTATAACGAGCATTGAACTCGTCCAGTGAACTATGTTTTCCTGGCTCTGACGCTAGGAAGGTATCATAGTATTCCTGTATTTTCTTGGTATCTTTCATTTTATGACATATCCTTATAATCGTCACTTTCTCATATAAGGTTAAGACACTCATTTTCCAGTTTCTTTACAAAGAAATCATAAGTCCTATTACTGGTTACCCAATCTCTACCTCGAAGCCCCAGCAGTTTAGCCTTTTCCGGTTTATTTATCAACTCAGTTATACCACCAGCAAATGCTTCTGCAGTAAATGGTACCAGTATCCCTCCACCACTCTCTCGCAATATATCCTCATGTTCGTATATTTCCTTATTAGCGACTACTGGTTTCCCCATTGCCATATACTCGACTAGTTTTAACGGAGAACTGATTTTGTAGACATCTTTGGGTGGAACTGGGGATACACCAATATCAGATGCCGCAATAAACTGTGGAACAACATAATAGGGAACCTGATCAATAAAGATAACATCATTTTTTAATCCAAGGACATTAACTAATTTTTCCAGCTGAATCTTGTCATCACCATATCCCAGCATCAACAGCTTTACTGTATAGTTGTTCTGTTTCACATAGTTGATAGCATAAATTAGTGTGTTCAAACACCTTAATCTGTCCAGAGTACCTATATAAAGTACTACCGTTAAACCATTGAGATCATATTTTCTTCGAATGTTATTTCCACTGATAGATGGGGAGAATACCCTAGTATCTACAGCACTGGGAATAATAAGTGTCCTCTTTCCATTTAAACTTTCCTGCATCCTTTTACTTAGTAACAGTATTAGGTCAACTCGACGCATAATATAAGGTAGTAAGGTACATTCAACCTTAGCTATTAAGCAAAATATCCAATTTGAACTCAACTTATATCTTTCCTGTGAAAAGCTACCAATAAGGTTGATATACCAGAAGACAGGTAAAATCTTGTATTTATTTCTCAAGTAAAGAGCTACTAAACCAGAAAATACATCATCTCTTGCCAAGACTATATTGCACCTGTCTTCTCGTATAATTTTGCCAATAAGTCTAACTTCTTTCCAAGCAATTGCAAATTTAGTTAGAATTTTCCTGGTTAGAGCTGAACCAGTATAACTTGGAATAACAAATATTTGAACTTGCTCCCACTGTTTTTCTTGGATATGGTTTATGTCTTCCTTGGCTGGCATTATCCAAGTGACTTGATGCCCTAAACGTATCAGAGATGCTGATATTACCATTACTGGTGGTCTAGCTGGTGTCTTCAGGTCATAAGGTTCAGTAAGTAGCATACATATGTTTATCTTTTTCATAGCTCTATATCACTGTCTACTTTATTGCCTCAGCAGTCTATAAAGTCAGCTATCACCCTTAATTCTTGGGCATTGGTGTATTGTTATATCATAGGGTAATTAACTTGTCAAGGCTTTCTCTAATATCGCAACCATCAATGTCAAAACCTATGGAGTCCCAGCCTTCTACTTTCTGTCTAGCAAAGAGTTCTATGCGAGGTAAATCACCCATAAGTTGAACTATCTTCTCCCTAACAATGGTAGGCTTTTGAGAATGTCCCATTATTGGTGACATTATTACTTGGTGGACGGAGGCATTTAAACGCTTTGGGTGTCCTTTTGTGCAAAGCCAGCAGTCTTCTGTATTAGATCGTGTCCAATAGCCCATACCAGTAAATAACCCCATACTTACCTTGTTTCGCTTCACCCAACAGAAAGCCTTCGTCTTATATCCAAACCCCCATGCTAATAGAACCTTCATTGCTTCTTGTAGACAAGGTGCGGTAGTCCAGAGGAAAAGAACACAATTATCATCAGCAATAGAAGCTACTGGCAATCGGCAAATATCCTCAACGCTCATGACTGGATACTGATTACCAACCCATCTACTAGCTGTATTGTCAGCATAATTCCTGTAATGCCACGGCGGGTCCGCAAGAATAATACTATACTTTTTGGATGGTTGAGAATTTACCAATGGCATATTTAGTGTCCCTCCTTCCTTGAAATCAATACACTGCTTTAGAAAACCGTCGGGACTTGTGATTTCCCCAAAGGTCAGCATATATTATCTGATATTTCTTCATAATAACCTGCTATAAAGTTGCGTAAACTGTTCAATGGTTTTATGCCAGTTGAATTCCCTCTCAACTTTGGCTCGTGCATTCTGCCCAATTTCCCGTCTCAAACTATAATCATCAAGTAGTGCCAGAAGACAGTCCAAGTATTCATCATCATTATTAACAGTATATCCATCTTCTCCATTATTGATAATTTCAGGGGTAGCACCAACATTATTGGTAATCACAGGTAGACCAGATGCCATTGCCTCTAAAATCACAGTAGGAAAGACATCATGGTAGGAATAGTACAGGAAAATGTCACTAGTGGCTAGAGTCAGTTTCGGGTCAGATTGAAACCCCACAAAGTGGACATCTACCCCTGTCCTAGCAACCAGATTCCTAATTATGTTTAAGTGTGTTCCATCTCCAATAACTGTATACCTGAAATGACGTTTTTGAATCTTGCTTAGAATTTCCATAATATTCAGTAATCCTATCACCTTATTCGGGAAGTAGAAATTCATTATAGTAACTATATCCAGCTGATCCTTAGATATATGCAGGGTAGGTTCAAACTCTTCTGGGAATACGGCATTGGGAATTACAACGGCATTCTTCAGGTCTAGTTTCTGTTTAAGTAGCCGACTTGGTGTAGTAACAATATTAGCCTTAGTTATGGTTTTGGGGTAAAACATTTGCCATATATTTGGTTCAATGGTGTAATCACCAAGCATTGTAACGACTGTTGGTTTTCTCCATAGTTTAAAGGGAATTGGTATTGTACTGTGAATAATATCAGCATTCTGGTATAAACAAGATATTACCAAACCTGGCAGAATATGAACATGTTTTGCTCTGATTTTGTCTTGACTATTATTAATTACGCGAACCAGACTTTGACCCCACTGAAAGGGACCACCACTACGTGGATCAGTTAGAATATTTATCTTCATTTCTTTTCTAGTTTCTCTACTATTCCAGGAAGTTCTTCTTCTAACATTTTCACTACCAATTTCCTGCTTTGCTCCCAGAACTGTTCAACTGTGGAACTATAAAAGCTCTTCACTAAGTATTTCCACGCTAAGGTATAAGCCAAAACAACGGGTAGAATAATAAAGACCATAAACAGTGGAAATGAAAGATTGATATCGTGCATTTCCAACAACCAAGCCGATATTGGGGAATAAGCATTTACTGATACCATGAGCATAGTATATCCTGACACTAGTATTGCTACCTGCGATCCCGCCAATGCAAATCTTCCCCAGGATTGACCAATGTAATGTTGTCTTATGAGTTTGTCTTTTAATGTATCAATTGCTTTCAAGATTCTTCAGCCACCTTTTTATTTCGTTAACAGTTAGCCTCGGAGCATTACTTGATAAGTTGTCGGGTAGTGACGTAGCAATCTTCTCTCCATCAGCAAACAGTACCTCGTGCATTTTCTCCCCAGGACGAATACCAACAAACCTGGGTCCAGTTGTTTGATTACCATACAGACTGATAACTGCTTCAGCTAAATCTGCCAGTATCAGTGCCTTTTGATAGGGGATATATACATTACTACTTTCTCCGCTTTCCATAGTAAGCATTATAAAATCTACTAATGTGTTAACATTAATAAAGAATTTGGTCATATTAATATCTGTAATATTTATTCTGTTATCCTGTTCAATCTGATGCTTCCATACATCAATAACACTACCCGTTGAACCAAATATATTCCCGGTCCTGATCACCATGTACCTTCCACTTTTCCTTTTAGCCTGATCAAGAACTAGTTTCTCTGCTATTAGTTTAGTAGCACCATAACAGCTGACAGCATTCACCGCTTTATCAGTTGACATGTACACAAAAGTACTTCCACTAAATGAATTCAATATATTCCTAGTACCGTCAATATTTACAGTAGTAACTTCAGTGGGGTACATCTCACAGAGATCAATATGCTTCATTGCCGCTAAATGTATTACCGTATCAACATCCCTGAGAGCATACCTAGCAGTATCCTGATCCCTAATATCACCCACAATAGGAACCAGCCTGTTATTAGGGCATCTTGTGAGTAACCTTCGAATAGTATTTTCGTCTCTAGAGATTGTCCTGATTTCAGTATCAGGATACTCATCCAGCAATCTCGGTACCAGATACCGACCCAAGAAGCCACTTCCACCTGTAACTAAAATCATTTTATCTTACTCCGTTCATATTCATATTTAAGCATACATTTGACATTCTGTCAAGCTCCTGATAACTGATTACTTTTTTACCAAGCAGATCACTTCATCATTCCTCCATATCTCATGGTAGCCTTGTTGTTTGGCCAGCTCAATGGGATCATAACTCAATATATATATTGTACCACCACCAGATCCAAAAGGCTCTGCATAAAGCGACTTCCTAAGTAGTAGCATATCGGGTGTATAAGGTCGTTCAATTTCAAAAGTACCTGATATAATTTCTTTTGTTATGGTAACTACCCTAATATCAGTACACGTAAATACGAATATACCATATATTTGATCCGTGCCTAATGTTTGGAAATCATATTCTTGTATTGCAACCAAGCCCTTCATCTCATTCTCGGTAAGAGCATAACGTACAGTTAGATTTGGAGACAGTGTTCTATTGGTCATATTAGACATCAAGCCAATAGTAGACAAGAATACCAATACGACTACTAATGCTGTTACTGAAATCATCTGCCAATGTTTCGTTGACGCCAGAGATACCAAGGCTATTCCTAATGGTATTGCCATAAGTGCTTCAGCATAATACCACCACCGATGATCTATTACTGATAAACCAACCATAGATGGAAAAAACCCGATAGATAACACAACCACACTCAATAGTACAAAAGCTCTCCGCATTGGTGTAGCAGACATTCCAAACATAATAAGACAGCCCAGAAGTGCCAAACTAAAATACAAGAACATTCCCATACTGTTTATTGCTAATTCACCCAATATACTGTTAGACGCTAATTGATCCTTTTGCTCCTGCCCGATTTGTATTGTGTTATTAGGTATTGGCACAACATCTGGTACCACATCTGGTACTGGTGATTCCTTATCCGGCGTTATTGGTATTACTGGCATTGTCCTATCTGACCATATTTCGTAATCAAGCATTGCATCCCCTGGTACCTTATCTGATGTTACCTCATTTGGTGTTTTCCCCACTGCGTGTGTTACCTCATATTCAGGTGCAAAAATATCTTCACCAATTGCTGTCTTAATTATAGCCCCTAATGATGTAACTTGAAGCAACATCATTATCATTAGTAACCACAACGTAGGAATGGCCAGAGATTGTGCTACTTTCCTAATTCTGGTTCTCATATTTGGTACTGTGTTAAATAACACTGGTACTATCCACAGACAGGCAAATGTTCCCCAAACCCATGCAAGAGCTATAAAGTGAGTAGCGTATGCCATTAAAATAATTAATCCCACAGGAACAAGTAGCCACTTTGTGTCCCCCTTATTCATCCGCAGTACAAAGTATGCTACTGCTAGGCTATATGTTGCGCCTAACCCATTTGGAATTATCCATTCCCCAAAGAAAATTACCCAATTAGCACTTGCTACCATTAAACTTGCAATACAACCAACTTTCATATTCCACAATCTTCGACCCAACAGAAAAGTAAACAAGATAATTCCTATTGTTTGAAGACTACCCACAAAGATGAGGGACGCCCACTTATAGCTGATGCCAAATACTTCCATAGTGTGTTTTAAATATGGGTATATTAAGGAATATGTCGAACCTATATATGTCCATCGCGGCTCCCCCAAAGTTCTCATTCGGTGTACCCATGGATCTAAGCCAATTAAACTAGATGGGAACATAATATGTTCTGTCCAGATATGGGATAGACCTATGATACAGGCTATTCCAACCACAATATAGGTCTGTGTTTTGTTCTTGCTTTTCAGTACACCATAGAAAGCTAAACCTGTTGCACAAGCCATTAACATATAGTAGAACAGTGGCTTAACATACTGTTCTGACCGGAAGATAAATACCAGCCATGCCAACAGGCAAAAGGCAAGTGAACCAAATATAAATGCCCATGAAATCGTTTCATTTGTAGCTATTTCATTTCTATTCACCTTGTATCGTTTCAACACCAAGTATAGGATAATACTACCAAGACCTGCCCCTACTGCAACCAAATATATAGGACTAAACTCCTTGTATACCAGCCATGAAAGGAGCAGGATTAAGACAGTAGAACCAATAGTAACGGCAAAAATATCTGGTTTCACTTTATTCATATTTATTCATATACCACCGTAAGCGTTCATAGACAGATACTAGAAACGGGTATACATTATGCGGAAGTACAGGTAGAATAGTAGAGTAGATAGCCCTCTTGGTCACATCTACAAGTAAATCATAGATACACATCGGGAGATTTTTCTTGTTATGTACCCAAACAGTGTGTAAGACTCGCAATAGTTTCCTTATCTCTCCCATCTTGAAGGGACTGAAACCAATCAATGGTCTAGCATATTGATGATTCACGATACAGGCAATGGTGAATGCCTTATCACGTTCAACAGCACTATATTCAGGGGTTTCAAAGGATACTGGAAACTGGTCACCCAATATATATTTGGAACTATACAGGAATTTCCCGTTTGTACTCACCCAATCATATAACTCTGTACCCTCATACGGGAAGGCATGGTGCCAAGTAGAATCTATGCCCAGACTCTTAACGAATTCCATGCTCCGCATATCAGAATCAAAGGTTGTGTCTATTAGACCTATTATAGCTGTTCCCTTCGCAGTTATATTGTTAGATTTTAACATGGATACAGCATTCGCAATATCGTCTAGTGTTTCATCTTTCCTTACTTTGGCAAATGTCTCCCTATCCCCATTTTCAATGCCCACCATTGCAAAACGACATCCAGCTAGTTTCAACTTTTCCGCTAATTGGGCAGTAAGTCTGTCTGCTCTTACCCCACCAAACAAGTAGAGCTTCGTGTTTAACTTTCTCCCTATTATCTGGTCGCATATTTGTGTTGCCCTATTAGCATCAAGTAGAAAATTGTCGTCCTGTATCTGGAACCTCTTAATGCCGAAAGTCGTTATTGCATGTTCCATCTCATCCACTACATCTTCAGCTGGTCGAGCACGAAACCTCCTATGGGATATCATCTTATTTAAACAGAATACACAGTTATACGGACATCCTCGACTGGTCATAATATCATAGATACCAAAATCAAACGATGGCAAATAGTCAAATGCCTCATATAATGGAAAGGGTAACATATTTAAGTCAGTGGTTGCCCTATCCCGATTTTCAATTACTTGACCGTTTTCTTGGTATATAATACCATCTATTTTGGATAAGTCTTTACCGTTCACGATATCAACTAGCGAGTATTCACCATCACCTTTCACCAGTACGTCAAACAGTCCAGGATATGCCCCGAACATCTTGGCTCCAGATAGCGTTACCCCAATACCACCAGCGATGTAACGCGTGGCTGTTCCTGTTATCTTTCTACATATCGATATAACCTCTGCCGCATCCTTAATATTATGTGATGTGAACATTGAAATACCAATAAAATCTGGGGTGCTGACCAGTGCTTTCTGTAACCTCCTTACAACATTACCTCGACGGTTGTTGGTATCGATTACTTGCACATTATGCCCAGCAGCTGCAAGGGTAGCAGCAAGATACCCCAGACCGATATTTAACCCAAAGCCCCAGCCTTTAGGGTCAATTAATACAACTCTTTTACCCACTATGTATTACATCCTCATAACTTTAACATTGCTACCACTAATATACTCGCATATGGAGTACTAGGTAATCGCTTTACGGGGCATAAACCAACCATCTTCCCAATTACAATCCCTGTAGCCGATGCGGATGCATAACAAATCATCCTTGGTATCTTGTGCATAACCGAAAAATTGAGAATACTGAAATCCAGCCACCGAAAGTACTCACTGTATGTAACACGCAATCCTGCACGATGGTGCTCATCTACAAGATCAGGTAAATCAAGCCATACATGTTCATTCATTGAGTTCTTGTTTAATTTAGTATCCATTTTCCCCCAAAATCCCTTGAGATGAGGAACTGCGGTTATTAGTAATCCGTCAGGCTTCAGCAGGTCAGCGAATGAACGTAATATATTAGATGGAGGTCTAAAATGTTCTACTGTTCCTGCAGAATATACAATATCAAATGCCCCTAACCACTCATCAGGAATACTACCAGCATCCGTGATATCACCAAGAACAAGATTACCGCATACACCTGTAGCATCCAAGTTCATCTGTGTTCTCTGTAATCTCTCGTCTGAAAAGTCAATGCCACAGACACTGAACCCGTACTCTCGTGCAAAATATGATAACCAATACGAATCCCCACATCCCATTTCCAACAGATTACCATTCCTTTTAGTTGAAAGGAATGGATGTAGTACTCTGATAGTCTCCTTGTCACTCCAACATAGCTTTGGTTGCGGATATAACTTAACAGGAGAAGGGCGATCCCAAGTTTTATGGGTTGTTAACGCTTTCATGCTCTACCCCATATGCTATTAACTCACCTCGACTATACTTAGACGGGTGAACTATCATATCATTTCTTGTATATTCAATTTCCCTTTTCGTGGAATTTGATAGACATATTCTGTGACGCAATACCATATTGTCAAGTACGACTTTGGAACAATTGTACTTTGTTAGACGCACAATAAACTCAGGTGATACACCATGACCGCACACAAATTGCCAGAAGTTCTTTGGCAAGTCCCACACTGGATATGCGATCTCAAACACATACATTCCCCCATAACCAATGGCATCTTCTAGGTGAGCAGCGAAGTAAGTACCCTTCCTGAATCCAGTCTTTAATATACACTTAGCCGACCTACTATTTGTACCATGATAAACTATCTGTAACCGTTTAACCACATCCTCTCCCTTCGAACTTTATTCTTTCACGCTCTTCTCTCTATCCCATCTCATCTGTCCACCCAGAGAGCTCTCATTGCTTATCCTCGCTGTTCTCCCTTTTCAGGAACTCCTCCAACGCATCAGATGATATACGCCATAACTTTCCAGCCCTAACACCTTTCAGTCTACCAGACCGCAACCAATTCTCCACAGTGTTGCGATGAACTCCTAGTTCCTTGATTACTTGGTTAATTGACTTATACTCGGTCATACCACAACCTACCTACTGGATTTTCTCCGATTGTCCTCCTTGCACAGCATCTGGCAGTTTTCAGGAATAGTCTTGCCCCCAACACACCAAGGGGTAATGTGATCCGCTTCCATGGCATCTATAGCAAAATGTTCTCTGCATACAGGACAAATACCTCGTTGTCTCTCATATGTTTCCCGTTTCTGGTTTGAGCTAAACTCACGGATATTCAGATGTCTTTCGTCTCTGTCTAAAATGTACTGGTAAATACCCTTCTTGTTCGTAACATCCTCGTCTTCCATGAGATTACCAATCTCATCGTCCAACTGTTTGGGGTCAAATTGCTTGTTACCGAAATTGTTGTAAAGGAGACCCCATGGAACCCCTTTCATCTCGTCTTTTCGTGGTTTCGGGAATGTGGCTTTCACCCAGTTAATAGCACCCTGAAAATAAAGCCATAGTTCATTGGCATTAGAATCGTGCTGATGGATTGACATATATTGCCTTACCTCACCATCGTTTATCCATTGCAATGCTGTCTGCAAGAAATCCTGATGGATAGGTGAGCCTTTTATGTAATCCTTTGCAAGCCCATAGGCTGCACAATTCGTCTTACTGAATTTGGACTTGGCGTCAGTTAACCATATCCCTGTGTAGACGGCATTCCGTAGCTCCTGTTTATTTAATTCCTTTCCTGCAAGGTTAACCACCTCAAACCAGTCTAACTTTTCCCTGTCATTACCCTCGCAGAAATACACCATCAACTTGTAGTCAAGTATCTGCTCCCTTTCTGTATTGGTCAAGTTCTGGAAAGCCCGATTGTTTATAGAGAAGGTGCCTGCCACGTACCGGCAAAAACTAACTGTGCGTTGTTGCCCATCTAGTACCTCGAAACCATCATTGTCTCGGACTGCCCAGTACATCACGTTAAGAGGAAAGTCCTTCTGGATAGTGTTTATGACAGCATTGCGTTCCTTGTCATTATAGACAAACTCCCGCTGGTACTTCGGACGAATATCCAGTTTGCCTCCGTACCCGATAACACCTTCCTCATCGTTATCAACATAATCCTTTACCACTTCTCGAATTGGTATTTTATGTAATTCTACTTTCATTGTATCCTCCCTATTCGTTTGATTAATATCCTGAAGTACGGACTCTTCCCTTTGATTACTAGGTCTTTTTCGTCATCACCTTTGCGAAACCTTACTATCTTGAACTGCTCAGGATTATGTTTATCAAGAAACGAAATTGGAACACCCATCACACCATCCCAATCTTTCGGGATATCTGCAACCCTGTTGACATTGATAGCATCATAATTGTCATAGTGTGGATATTCTTCGGGTAAGTAGTGAGCATAGAGCGTCAGAGGTCTATGTCTGTAAGACACATCCAAGTTGGTGAACCATCGTGCAAATATCTTGACAACCCTGTATCCAGATTGAGGACTAGAGTATCTATGCGGTGTAACAAATTCCATAGTTCCACCAGTATTCACACCTAGCCATATCTTGTTCTCTTTTATTAGCCCAAATATTTCTTTGTATGTGATGGCGTTGGCATTCCCAATAATTAGGAACTGCTTCTTGTACCTAATTAACTGGTCCACATACTCTCTGAATAAGGAAAAAGGTGGATTAGTAACAACTATATCTGCTTCTTTCAACAACTCAACACACTCAGGGCTGCGGAAGTCACCATCGCCATCAAGCAATGTCAGGATACCCCCATGTTTGAGAAGGTGCTCAATATCGGATAAGTCAATAGCCCCATCACCATTAGTATCTGGTACATCGGTAATCTCAAGCTTATAAGTCAACATCCCTCCACCAGTATAGTGAGTGGTAATCAGCTTCCTCAGCCCTAAGAAGTTGAAATTCAGTGCAAAATACTTGAAAAAGTTGCTATCGTAGGGGTCATCACAATTACAAAAAACAATCTTATCCTTGAATTGGTCTTTGTAGTACCACAGCTCTTTCTCTATATCCGTGAGCTGGGTATAAAACTCATCATTCTTGGCACTTTTGGCTTTATGTAGATTTTTATTCATCACTCTAACCTCCGTAACTACATACACAGCATAACACACTATCCCACATTTGTCAATACCTTTTCGGGTTGTTTTTGTATATACTTTCCAATAATTTACAATATTCATCAATTATCGTATCCCATGTGAACAGTTCCAATGTTCGCTTTCTACAAACCTCAGCCATTTGTCTAGCCTCATCCTCATTGTCCAGTACCCAAGATAAAGCTCTCCCTATATCACCCACACCCCCTGGTGTAACCAGTAATCCAGTTACTCCTGTTTGCACTATTTCCCCTGTTCCTCCAACAGCGGAAAAGATGTTGCCCACACTATTATTCTCATAATTATGATCTTCCCAGTAGTTCCACCTTACACCTCCACTTTATCACGCCAAAAGCAACACCTAGACCATGAACTACAGGATTGAGACTTGAGTTCTGTGAGAACTGACGATGGTATATGACACTTACTGGTACTTCATGTATCCTGAAACCCATTTTCCTAGCCTTGACTAATGTCTCAACACTAAAAGAGAACCCAGTTTCAGTTATATTTATTTTACGAACAGCATCCCGACTAAATGCTCTAAAACCACATTGCGTATCGGACAGCTTCTGCTTGCTTCCTACATTATATAACCAAGTAATCGCCTTTATTCCAAATCTGCGATAAGGGGGGATATTACTCATACTCCCATCAACAAATCTTGTTCCAATCACCATATCAGCTTTCCTATCTATTATTGGCTTTAATAGCTCTGGTATGTCATTAGGACTATGTTGCCCATCACCATCAAGTATTACTACAATATCATAACCCCGCAATAATACTTCCTTCATACCTAACCGTGTACTTGTCCCAACACCCCTTCTATTAGGGTGTTGGATTACAATAGCGCCTGATTTTTTAGCCACATACGCCGTTGCATCACTAGAATAATCGTCAACAACAATGACCGCAGTAACGAAATAGTTAGCATTAAGTACTACAGCTGCTATATTTTGCTCTTCATTGTAACAGGGAATTACTGCTACCGTGTATATCACTTTATCCCCATCTTCTTGTTCCGACATTCCTGATGTAGCATGTACTTAATCGCGGTCTCAGCATCTATTCCCCTCTTATCAGCTATCGTTAGTATCAGAGCATAACCAATAACCAAATGAGCGACTTGGACTCTACTAGATGATGGACCCTCAGGCTTGCCTTCGCTTTTAATGATAATGTCGGCATTCTTACCTAGCGGAGTATCACTGTTTTCGGTAATAGCTATCGTCTTCGCTCCTTTGTCTTTTGCTATTCTCAGCAACTCAAACACAAATCCGGTACCTCCGCTGGCACTAACCCCCAATACTACATCTCTTGAACTAATAGCACGTCCAAAGTACTCAGCTAACGCGTACTCATCCTCAAATGCTCCCTTGGCAAAGCTTACAGGCTGGGCAAAGGCGAAATCGTTAGTAAATACCATAACAGGCAACCCTGTCTCTTGTGCCTGACCAGCTATTTCCTTTGCAACTAAAGCACTAGCACCAGCGCCGCAGGTTATTAACTTTCCACCTTGACTCACACAATCTATAATCATATCTACCGCTTCCAGTATAGAACTAGCAACAGAGCTCCTAGTTGCCTGTAGAGCGTCAAGACATCCATCGAAGCAAGCTAATACTTTATCACTATCCGTAACACAGTTACTTAAATCTATGGATACCATCAATGGTTTACTGACATCGATTATTTGACCAACAGAGTCCAGCAGTATCAGATGATTGTACTTGTGTTCACTGAATACCAATGTCGTTCCAGGTATATCGTCTACGGGGTTGTTTTCGTTCGTCAAAGCATTTATGAGACTGGTTTTGCCGGAGTTGTGTGATAGTATGCCATTGGCAAGAAAGAAGTTCCCGTACTTCGGTACATTGATATCATATGTATCTTTTACTCCTATTAACTCTATATGTGTAATCCGTACTGGATGTATACAGTCCCCTGTAGGACATTGTGTTAGAGAGAGCAGGTTGGCCGTATCCCCGTAACTTATATGATGGGTACAAGCCAGTTGCACTTTTTCTCGTATACTAGGCCGATTGGCTGTAACTAATATCAGTTGTCTACCGGTAGCTACAAATGCCTTCAATTTCTCTACTTGCCAGTCGTATATAGCCCCTTTCACCTCTATGTAACAACCATTCTGCAACTTTATGTCTGGTGTATATGTTAGTGATTTACCCCCGACTACAAGTCGTATTCTTTCTGGCTCATATTCATAACAGACCTTGTTCCGGGCTAGCGTCTTACAAACCTCCTCCTCCCAAGAACTACGCACTGAATGGTCTAGTTCACCCACATAATAGGGTTTGGGGTAAAAAATCTTACCATATGATGGGTTACGGCTTCCACTGAACGCTATAGATAGCTTGCGTTTTATCTCATCACTACGTTCCTCACCATAACATTCTGCCAACGTCTTCCCTTTACGGTACGAACCTTTTGGACTTAATGGTTGTATTCTTCGCATATGCTCTCTTAGTCCTGCCATATAAGCTAGATTACTTCTGCGGGTTACCGTTGCTTTGGCAACATACCCCTTATTACTACTGGGGTTGTCGGCAAGAAATCTCTTCCTCCCCCTTTTCTGTTGCTGTAACCTTGCCCCCTTAGTGAACGCACCCTTACCTCTTTTCTCACTAGACCAGTCCAACCAAGCTGTTATTACAGATTCGTCCTCGGTGATAATGGAATCCCCTACCTTCAAGTTGCCGACACGTACCTCCTCTAGTTTTCCTCCAACGTTGGTAAAAAATCTATGATCCTGTGATGGTTCAATAGTTCTCCCGTCTTCCAAAGTAATCCTGTGAATTTCCTTGTACCCCGTTCTCACGATCTTGGCAATATTCGTGACTACCTCATCAGCTACTGGATTATAAGACAGCAATAGAATAGACCTCGGTGTATTTTTGTAGGTCTTCTTCTCCGCAAGTTCTCTCAAAGGGTACCTTGCATATCCGTGTTGGCTAGGCACTTTTTTAGCTATAATCTCCGTATCACCGGATAAACAGTTGAAAACACCCAACACACCAACTCTGTCAGCATTAACCCATTGCTTTAACCGGAACTCTATCTCGGGTAAACCCCTTCCTTGTATTAAGGATGCAGGAATAACCTCACCGGGTAGTTCTTCAGTTAACTCCAATATCCGTTCTTTGCTTATAGTATCCGTCTTATTTAGCACAGTAAAATGGGATAAGCCCTCTATTGCACTATAGAACATAGATAGGGTTGCCAGTTGAGGGTCACAGGCGTTGCATACAATTATTGCTGCATCTATATCGGATAACTCTCCAACCAGTTTCTTGGTCACTCGTTTAATACTCAATCTATTCTCCTGAACACCAAATCAGATTTAACCGCGTCAACAGTAGATACACCAGCCAACATCCACCAGATAGGAGCAAGCTGTGTCCAAATAAAATGGTCAAATACACTAAGAATTAATATTAACGACCAAGCATATTTCCACTTTGTTTTTACTAAACACCATATAGATACCCACAACCACGCCAATCCTGCCAGTATCCCTGGCCACCCTAACTGCTGGACAATTATTAGCGGGACATTATGAACGGTATACACTGTAAACCCTGTCAGATTATACCCCTCCCCAAGTGGTTTTATATCTGTGATTGCATCCTTTATTGTTACCCCTCGTATGGTCAATGGTGACATTTTGGTTACTCCACCATCTGATGCAGGATAAGACGCCATAGGTTCATGTTGGATAGTTTTGATAGTGTAGGAGTATAACGACTGCCCCCACCCAAAGATGAATATAGCAACAACTGATAGAACAATTGCAATACTTATAGTCGCTAACTTCTTGCTCCAGTCCCTCCTTATTAGTACTACAACCCCTAGCGTCCCCATTGCGAACATTGCCTCTGGAGCACCTGAAAAGAGTAAGGCTACTATTGCTAATCCTGCCAGCAACCACCGCCATTTGTGGATAAACAGGGCAGTCCCCATAAGAATGTAACCCGTAGCAATATCAAAATTTTGCTCAAAAACAAATCCACCTGTTGCTTGTCCTGGAGATATTAATCCGTAAATAATGATTCCCAATGATGCAATACTAACTCCGATAGCCAGTGGAAAAAATACCTCTTTACCCAGAACTCTTGACACCAGATATGTGGCAAATAACACCAGCCCCATCCCTAGTGGAGCAATCTTGCCTTGCCAGCTATCAGCAGTAACCCCTGATAGCCCTATTAATCCAACTATAACAAGAAGAGGAATAACTAATCTCTTATTCCCCCATCCTATGTCTTTAATCTTATTCCAGTTGTAAAGCAGGAACATTCCTGTCCCCATAATTAGAAGCAGATAGCCGAAGGCGGGTAAGAAAAAGAGGGTTTCCCCTCTACTATCTGTTGCTAAATTAGTCAGCCACTGGTTATGAATAGGTGATAGAGCAAGACCAGAACCAATAACGATTGCCCAAATTCTATCCTTAGTAAGGACATCTTTCATTGGTAATCTTACCCCTGATTACCATTATTATGCTGGTTCAGTGTTACCCCCAATAACTTATCTCCTAACTCTGGTATTCCCTTTATCAAGTCCCGAATCACACCAGTACCCCCATGAATAGTCATTTTCGCCTTGTTTGTTGTGTAGTTATAACGGAAGAATATGTCGATGTGTGACGTATCTCCCCAAATCCAAGCCCAAGCATCTGAGGCAAGCATATCCCAACTCAACTCCATGTCAGGATAAACCTCATAGTACTCAGTTAAAACCTTGCTGGAAAAGTCATCACCCTGTATTGGATCCGTAGATGATTTATGGAATGCTCCTTTTGTGTACTTTCGGGTAATACGAATACAGTCTTCCACAGCACGAACAGACAGGATATCACCAGTATAATTAGTTTTCATTTGGTATCTCCTTCTCAGCTAAAGCAATAAACCAAGCCTCATCCAATCCCACCTCAGATGCCAGTTCCCTAAAATCACTGTCCTTGCGATATTCTCGTAGTAAGGCGTCCACGGTTACAGGCTCCTTTTTCTTATGGAGTTTGTTGGCTCCTTTACGCATCTCTACATGAGCATTATCTTCCAACGTTTTACGTAATTTGCTAGATTTGAGCCGTCCTTGGTGAAGTGAATCCCGTAGAACTTTTATCTGGTTACCTGTGCCCATAGCTTGGAGAGCATTGTACCCTGCTCGATGCATCCTCTTTCTCTCAGCTTCGGAAATATTTACTAGTTCCCCGTTTCTGAACACCTTACCAGTCTGTTCAAACCGTTCTTTATCTCGTTTACTCATCTGTTTTGCTTCCTTTCGACGGCGTTAAAGCGCCATATATCGCCACTGGCCAGAACAACCACAGGGCAAACATCACTAAAGCCACTGATGTTTTACTGCCAACAAAATTGCCAGTAGATGCTATTTTATGCTGAGTATCAAGAGACGCTGAGTATAGCTTGGAACGGACCCGATGAGTAAGAATGTCAAGAAGAGCAATAGCACATATCCCAACACCGAAGTAAATAGCCAGAACTAAGAATATTATATCCGTCATCTACATCTCCTCCCTACCTTGTCCTTCTTCTGTTTGCTCGGTTTCGCAAATCCTGTACACGTTTACTTGGTTCACTTACTTCAACATCTCCACGTAGGTCTGGTTCCTGTTCTTCATCTATGAATTCACCCTTATCGGCATCAGGACCAGATAAATCCTTGTTCCGTAGTGCGTACATAGCAATAGCAGAAAACATAACCATACCCATTGAAGCAAAGAACAGGGAATATTGCCAGTCCCATGTTACAACGGATAATCCATAAGTATACCCACCTAATATAGCCCAGAATATCACACACGGGAAACCAAGCATTAGATTTCGTGTAACGAATAGTGCTACGGTTAAACCTAGAACTAATACTATAAGACAATATAAAAAGATTGCTTCTGCCATATTTTCCTCCTCTCCGAGTAGGTCTCCCCTTGCAAAGTCTACTCCTACTTCAATAAGGGCAGCCTCGTTTACTAATGTATCTTTAGCACCGAAATGCCTGATTCTAAATGTTATAGTATCACCAAGGGTTATAGGATCACCAGGAATAATATCATAATCTACAACAAAGTATTCCTCATAGAAGGCGTTAAGAACACCACTATCCACAGTCCTACTAGAAGTTACCACAGTAGGAGCAGCAAGAGATAAGGTCTCAGGAACATCTGGGGTAGCATGGAGCCACGCAACCTCCCAATAAGCAACGTTATTAAGCTCGTTTCCCTCTGTAGCCCACTTCATATGAATTATTATATCACTCTCCTCATTCCACCTTTCGGGAACACAAATAAGGAAGTACAGCTCCTGGTCTATGTTTGCCCCGGCATCCCAAATTGGCATGCTATAACCATTCCAAATACCTGTTTGGTAATCGGCAGGGATTCCAGCATTACCTCTTATTCTTGTTTCATCAAGGTCGGGTCTTATCTCAAGGTAAACCAAGTCAGGGTCTCGTGGATCCTCCCCATCAGCCATTACTGGTAGAGCTGTCCCAAATAAAAGGAACACTGTTAATAAAACAAATAATAATGGTAATAGAACAGTCCACCTGCTAGGTGATTTAACCACCATCATCTCCCATACTAGCACTTACAAACTGCACGTAATTTCCTCTAACCAGCAACGGTACAAGTCTTTCTACTTGCCCTCTTGATAATCCACTCGTCTGTGCTATCTCCTCAATATCACTTGTTCCTCTGGTTTCTAATGCTACCAGTACCCGGCTCTTGGGGTCGCCACCAAACTCCTGTAGCTTTTCTCTCCCCTCTTGAGTTAGCCTAAAGGTAGCAGTAGATGGAATAGTCTTATTATCCTTGTGAAATCTCTCCAAAATACTCATTTTTGTTACCTCCTATTTACATTTTCCCTGTTGGCCACCCATCTTTGTTCCTGATTCTTTTCTGGTAGAAGATTGTTCTCTGTCTTCTACCACTGCCATCTTTAACCCCACGCCATGCAAGGACCAATTCTACATCCTCTTGGCATTTCAAACACCTCCTTATATGTTTATCCTTTCCCGCCTCTTCTTGAGTCGCTTTCCTGTCCTAGTCTTATCAGCTCTGTTTCGTACGGGAACGGTTTCCAACACCCTCCCACTACACGAAATAGTCTGCCTTACCTTTTTTCCTGAAGGGAGAGTTTTAAGACGACGATATGTACGTTTAAGTAGAGGCATTACTGTTCCCCCATTCCCATAACATCGTCATCAGTGTTTCCACCAACAGAACACGCAATTGCTTCTAAGCATCTTCTTATCATGTCTTCCTGCCATGGCAACAAGGTTGTTTTAAACTCTCCGAACTCAATACCATCAAACGATCCATCAGGATTCCAGTAGAATCGAGTCGGAATCCGTATCTCAATAACCTCTTTATAGTTAGCAGTTGGAATGGAGGCAACCTCTACCATCTGTGATACCATTAATCACTTACCCTTACTGTAGTTCTTAGCTGTGGTGCACTCTTACTGTTGTATATATGGAGGTAGCAAGGATACCATATCACAAATTTAGGTCGTCTCTCTGGCAACTTCAGTCCTAACTCTTTCAATGTACTCAGGGTTTCCCATTCAGACATATCCCCATCGGTTTCTAGCACCCTCACTATCTCCTCATAATTATCCACCCCTGCTTTCAGGACATTCAGTACAACTCTCTCTTCTTCGCTTTCTGGCTGGTATCGGTGTTTCTTTATTATAATTTTGCCATTCCCCATATCACTTCGTGGCATTCCAGCATCAAAAGAAATGGGGAATGGTTTTCCTGGTAGAGCAATTAAACTGTCCAGCCTGCGGTCATACTTTACCTTCTCAATGAAGTAAGTAAACCCTGTCGGATTAACTGACGATCTGGAACAGGTTACCCGCCAATCTATCCACGGTTTGGATGTTCTCTTATCTAATTCCTCTATTAACTGTGTAGTACCAATTATTAAAGTATTTAGATGTCTCTTTGTTTTCTGTATAGCCCCCATAGTTTTATTCATCGGGTTATGTGGTTCTCGGTTATAGCAATACCGCCAATACTCAGTTAGGTATAATACACTATTTTCTAACAATACTTCGCCAGCACCTTTCACCCAACTGTCAGCAGCATCATCCATAACATTATCAATATCAGTAGCTTTAACACCCTTAGCAATTTTCCGCATTTTTGCTAAATCGTCAACTATAACCTGTTCATTAAATAACCCAGTATACTTACCGAACAAGCTTCTCGGTTTTTCATCACGTAGTATTCGTTTCCAAGGGAACCACCGTTTCAGGTTATACTGGAGATAATTTCCAAATAAATCCTTACCAGTGCCAGGATCACCCTTAACGACAATTACACCCCACAACTCATTAAACAGGTTATAAAGAATAGTAGCCCGTTTCCGTTCTTTTAATGATAGACCATCAGCAAAGCGTATTCCAGTGTCATCTTCATAACCTGCTGAGTCATCAAATAAGTTATCTTCTTCTCTAGTCCTTCCAGGCATCAGCACCAAGTCCTTCACCTCCCTCGTCGCCTCTAGTTTCGATTTCAGCTAATGCCATATCTATACCACTCTTTAGGTTCATTCCTTGAATGCTCTTCTGCCACTGAGCAGTGCGATATGTAAATTCACCAAGCAAAGACGGTGGAACGGGTTCATCTCTTTCATATAACCGTTTGTATTCAACATTATTTTGTCGATAGATAGCCACTTCAATGATATACTGCCACACCAAATCTATAATATCCAGTTGCGGTAACAACCGCCCCTGTATGCGGTCAATAACTGTCATCTCCCGTATTTTTTCACGGGTAGGATTAAATGCAAGATCAACAACACGATCAATGGTCCCTGCTGTTACAGGTCTAGATTGTGGATCAGTAGAAGCAGGTCTGCTATCTACCTTTGCCTTTATTCGTCGAATATGTGAGTATTCAACTTCCTGTCCTTTATCTTCCTTTTCCGTTCCCAAAGTCTCCTATCTCCCTTTATACTATTCCACTGTAATCCCCAATGCATTCTGTATAGCAATCTGCGCTGTGGTAATCTCTGTTATCTGGAAAACAACATAAATAACCAGAGCAGCAAGGATACCTAATCCAATATAAACTACTGGACCGTTTAGTCCCGCAAACCGCGTAAGTCTCGTGTTAATGGTCTTAAGTGTGTCCACCAAATCATTGCTTACAACGGCTAATGCTCTCAGTACTTCGCTTCTCATTAGACTACCCAATGTTGCTGGATCAGCAATCATCTCTCTGGTTGGACCAGTAGAGACACCATCAAGGAACTCATCAATTAATGCTTTAGCTTTGGAACTACTTTGTTTGGCTATTCCCTGCATAAATACTATTACATCAGGACTAGCCACCTTCTCCCGATGAGGACTCCGGTTTAACATTGGCTCCCAATCACCCTCATTAACAATAGCAAGCCGAATTGTTTTCTGCATAAAATCAGGAACAAAACCAACACCAGGATATAGCACGTCTATCGTTGCCAGCTCATTTACTGCCCATGTTCTATCCTCATCAGTATCTGGATTATGTATGGATATCTGCCCACCTCTTTTGGGAGCTAATTTCCAACTTCCTCCACCACCTTTTTCGGCAACTAATACCCGAATATTCTTTTCACAGGTATTTGCCCATTTCCACTGAAGAAAGAATACTCCTAGGATACCAGGAATACCTAAAAATAAGAACGCCCGTCCAAGGGATGCAATTTCAATTTCCACTACACATTCCCCCTTTCATGTTCCCTCCTCTTTCTGATTAGTTCTTTCAGGGACTTCTCATGCCCTTGTCTTCTACTTGCTTCATGTAGAGGTATCTTTCCGTCTAATCTTTTCCCACGAAGCATAGAACTTGCCATAGCTAAGTTTCGTGTCGGGAAATCCTTAATCTCAAAGTTAATCCCAGGAAGCATTTCAAGACCCTTCTGGCGAGCTTCATCCTCAGTGTTTCCACCAAAAACTAGATAGGGTTTGTTGTCAGTAGTATCAACAGCTACTAACCAGTAGTATTTTCTCCTGCTTTCCCTTGTACCAATATGTCTTTCTCGGTGTGTCATTATTTGTTTTTCTTTCCTAATCCAGTAATAACAAAATAACCGACAACAACAACAATCACGCCAATTACAAATAATGGACCAATATCAAAACTCATAATAGTTCCTCAAATATAAACAATGTGGGGATATTAAGAAATAATATAATACCATTCTTAATATCCCCACACTTTGCTTTGCTCCACAACCTTGACCGGTACTATGCTCACTAGGAGCCCTTTCTGCCGATACTCATCACAACACCGATCAGGATAGCCGCTGCCACGATTACTCGGAGCAGGTTCTGCAGTATAACACTGCCGGTATCGGTACCAGTTATGATGTTGGTAATCAGGCTATCAATTACGACAAACGCAACCACGCCGATTACTACGGTTACCAAACCACGTACTGACATTACTTTGTCACCTTCCTTCGGGGGCAAGACAGCCCAGTTGCTTAAAGTAAAACTATAATCTTAATAACCCTATTGTTGAAATATTAAGATTAAAACTGCAAGTATCCCATATGGACAAAACTTACTTTACTGTACCTCCACCTCTACCAACACTCATTACCACACCAACTAAGATGGCCGCAGCTACGATCACCCGTAACACATTCTGTAATATGGTACTACCAGTATCAGTCCCAGTTACGATATTTGTAACCATTGTGTCAATAATTACAAAGGCTACAACACCGATTACTATAGTTACTAGCCCACGTACTGACATTAATTATCACCTGCCTCTAATTGGCAAGACGGCCCTTATGAATTATATACTAACATACCTCGATACTTTTGTCAAGTACCATAACACTTTTGGGCACCTTCTCAGTCAAATAACTTAACCGTACCACCTCTTACCAAAGTATCCTGCTGCTGTCTTGGTTTGGAAAATACTATTATTTAGCAATTTTCCTTTACCCATTATTTCTTCCTACGTTTAACTGGTTTACGTTTAACCGTTTTCCTTTTTGATGAACCATAATACAACCCTCTTGCAAAACCTTCTACCCGTTCACTCAGGCTGGTGACTCCTGCATCCCGCCTCGCTTTTGCCACTGCTTCTCTTTCTTGCCGAACTGCTGCTTTTGCTTCATACATTTCACGCTGAAGTTGCAGTTTTTCCAGCTCCCATTCTGCTTTCACACGTTCCGCTTCATACCTAGTTCGAGCAGCCCACATCTTCCGCTTTGCCCGATCTTCAGAAATTCGCTTTTGCTTACTGTATGCATCCTGGACACCAGTTATTCCCTTCTTGACTGCCCCCATAAACCTATTCATAATTTGCCTCCTATGTAGTTACTAAATCCTGCGACCACCTGTCATTGAAATGATTATACTAACAATAAGCCCTAGCATGGCTATACCCCAAATGGCAGTAATTATTGCCAAGTCAGTCCCCAAGAACCCAAACGGGGTAGCAACAAAGGTCTTCAGTATATTAAATACCGCTACTGGCATCTGAATGAAAGCCATTAACCCAGTAGCATCAGATATTATAGCAAGATTATAGTCTACAGCGTTATTAATGAGTGCTGATTCCTTAGTACGAACCGTCTCCCCAGATGAATGTGGTACCGCTGTTGAATCACCAGACCCGCGTACTAGAGGTCTTGCTGTATTCCCCTTAATTGTTGTTGCTGTGGTGCTGGAATAGGATATCCGTTCACCCTCTATGATAATTATTCCAGGCTCAGGAAAACCCTCAGTACTGGCAACAGGAATAGTAGTAACCGAATCATTAATATCTGCGGTTAATACCGTAGACGTACTCGGTACCTGACCTGACATAACTCCACCTGCAATACAGGTTAGAAGCCAGATAAACCCAAAGAATATTACACCTTTTCCCATATTAGTAATCCTTTCATTGACAGTCTACCTTTTTAGAATGGCCAGCTCCCACCCTTCTTAGAAGTGGTCTCACCAAAAGTATAAGCCTCTATTCGACCACCCCTTGCAAACTTTCGGCGCTGCTTGGTATCCTCATCACCTTTAGCCCTAGCCTTACGTCTCTCAGTATTCCTGTGTTTCGCTTTCTTGGATCGTTTGCCTTTCATTATCTCCCATCCCTATTTTATGATATGAATTATCTTAGGATTAAACACAGCAACCTGTGATTTACTTATTACCTGAACATCAATACCTCGTTTCCTAGCTTCCCTACCCAGTAAAATTGTCGCCTCTCTCCACTTACCGTTTGCCTCCATTGCCTGCCACTTCTTGTATACCCCCAACTTCTTGGCTAATTCAGGATTACTTCCTATGAAACCAGATCTAGGGAGCAGATGAGCCTTCAGTAACATTGTATCTCGTTGCTTAGCAAGCTTAGAAGGGTAACTCCTATCAGAAGCCCAATCAGATACAACACGTCTTTTAACATTAGCCCCCCTTTTCCCTGATGCACGGTACCATACTGTTCTGGTTATATAGTTTATCCAGTTGAATCCCATCCCAAAAACCTCCATATCATTAGAAATTAGCATGACGGAAGAAAAGAATGTAGCCAGTAAACACTCCGAAGGCAAGGAACATGCATATAGCTACTACTGGCTTTAGTAATCCCAGCAACATCCCCCCTACGATACAGATATCAAATATAACTATAACCACCTTGCCACCCCCCGTACTACCGAATGACCCTTCTGGTGTATTACGGTAAACAGCAGCACAGATTACCACTGATAGTATCATCCATATTATCCCCGAAAACATCCAACGTGACATACCGAAACTGGTTGCTGCATCAGTTAAATCAAAACCAGTACCAGCAACAATATCATCCAAGGAAGTAGTAGTATCCACCAAATTAACCTCAACAACGATGGCTCCTGCTCCAGTAATAGTTACTGTATTAGTACCAGCCACAATATCTACAGGTGTACCAGTAACAACTGCCCCTGTTACCGTACCTACTGTTCCATTCTCTAGCTCAAATATAATATCACCTGCTCCCGATGTGTTCTCATTATTAGTCCCCTCGGTAAGTGTTACGGGTGTACCGACAATAACACCAGTTGCTGTTGCCCCAAATGTTGTTTCATAGTCCAAATCCTCTACAGTTGGTTCCGACTCAGATACTGAAAAAGCATTGGGTGCCATTTCCCGTAGATTCTGAATAACATTTACAAAATAGCTTTCTCCTGTTGAGGTTAATCGGTTCCCCATAACCGTAACTTCCACCATATCTAATGCCCAAGCAAGCTCTAGTATATCAGCACAATTAAGAACACGAAGGGCAAGTAGTATCGCTGTATCCCCAGTAGTTTGCCAATAGTCTACCCCTGCCGTTGTTTTGGGAGGGTCTCCAGCCCACCCTGAAGCTATAGTAGGATTGCCCATCAACCATACCTCGTGTAATGCTTCATTGGCTTGGTCTATGCCATATGTAGTAACCTCAGCAGCAGTAAAATATATCCAGGCAAATCCTCGACCATACCCACTATATACGTATGTGTAAGGAGCAACTGTTTTAAGCTGAGTAGAACCATCAGTATCAATGAAGGCAACAAGGTAGGCTTCGGTAACTGTCTCATCAGGGAGAACAGGAGTAACAATATCGTAATCCAGATAATATTCAGCCAGTATCCCAACATCACCATCTTCCAACAAGTCCTCATAGACGTAAACAGCATCAAGTGATGGAGGTGAGTCAGGGTCAGCAATAGCAAAAACAGGAGTAGCAAGTAATACTGGTAGAATTACCAGAATAAATAGTACAACAACCGTAATACATTTCAACAGCTTATTTATCATAACGATGGTGACCTTTCACTGATAAGCCCCCCGACAAACATTCCCACAGCAAGAACGAGCATCCACAAGGGGAAGATGTTATGGTCTAAAGCTACCAGACCACATAAAACAGCAGCAGCAACTATAACTGTTATTCCCTGATGCTGTCGCAGTACCCTAGACGCGGCAAGAGTGATAAATAATAGAAGAGCTACTCCCATCAATCGCCAAGCCAATATTTCTGATAAAGTAGTGTTATCAGACAACATTGTAATAAATGGACGAACTGGGTTCGTTAAAATAGTTCCGCCTACTGTTCCGTCCCCAAACCAATCAGTTGTCTCGGTTACAGTAAGAACGCTACCAGGAACATCCTCTTCAGTAGTACCCACACCTGGTTGCCCGATGCTGACCATTCCACCAAGAGATGTGGCTGCACTTGCAGGGTTTACACCCCAAGTTATTCGCCCATCATTGGCTCCTGCTCTATTAGTTATAGTACCGAAATCAATGGTAAAGGTGTCACCAGCATCAACTGCTGCTGTTAACGCTGCAAACTGTAATTCATCAGTAGCCTGTAAGAAGTCAGTAATAATTGCTGTCTCACCTTGAGGAGCAAAGGTATCAGTAGTTGTAACTATTATCAGTCTTGCTCCATTCCAGTAATCGTCAGCTTGTGTTAGAGCAGCATCAATAATCTTAACATCCGTACTACCTGCATCCGCCGTACTTGTCTCCCCAGTATTGGTTATTATATTATTAGGTTGAAACCATATAACCAAATCCAGTGTTGTAAATGTTATTTCCCCACCATATGCCCAACCATAGGCATTGTGCGCCCAAGCTCTAACATAATACGGTGTACCTTCAGTGAGTCCAGACTCTGCATGGGTATAATTAGCAATACCAAATACACCGCCTTCTGAGACATTATTGGCATAAGCACAAAGAGCTGGATCAGTGTTTCCTGGGTCCCCCTGAGTTGCGAGATCATAAACAAAACCCCTGAAATCACAACTCCCACTTCCAGTTGCTGTTATATTCCCACTAAATGTTGCGATCTCACGTCCTATATCCTCAGCAGCATTAGTAGTTACACTGGGGAGGGCATACGCCAAAGCATTATCTTCATCATAGCTATCTGAGTACTGTTCCTTTCCCCCCTCAGTAGCATAGCTCCAAGCACGATAGTAATATGTATGGTCTCCTGTTAATCCTGCATCGTCTACTGTAACTCCGTTATTATTGTACACCAAGTAGCCATCAGCCCTATCAGTTGGATAAGACCCATCCTCACCTCTAATATACGTATTTTGAGCACCAGTTCCTTTAGTCCAATCTAATGTAATAGTTTCTACAGCACTTGCTGTGGCTGCTAAATTAAATGGTGGATCAGGCTTAGTTAAAAAAGTTTGTTCAGTATCACTATAATCATAGCCATCACTATTATGAGCATATGCTCTATAATAATATAATTCACCTTTTGTTAAACCAGTTACATTTGCTCCACTATCAAATACACCAGTTCCCCAAGGACCACCTGCATCAGCCCAGCTACTGGCATAACCACTAGCACCTGGAGCTACATCTCCAGGATCACCATGTGTTGCAGTATCGTAGACGAAGCCTCTCTCATCACAAGAAACGTCATTTCCTACATTAGTTATCTCACCATTAAGTGTAGCCAATGTTTCCTCAACATTGGTAGCTGCAGCTGATGTTACTTCAGGTAGTGCATCATAATCAATTTCGATGTAGACCTGGGTAACAAAAACATGGAATGTATCAGTATCCGATTTAAGCCCAATACCGAATTCAGCAGCATCTATACCAGCAATAGTCCAAGCAGCAGTCGTATCTGGATTCTGGACATACTGCTGGGATTCGATATGCCAGACGGCATTTTCAAAATAAGAAATCTCTGTACCATCGTAATCAGTACCACCTGAACGGATATAAGGTTTGGTAAAACTCTCTTTGGCAGCATTAGCTGTTGTCCTCCACTTCCAATGTACGGTAAGATGATTTACATTAACTCCAGCAGCTATAGCAGAATTAGGAAAAGTATAGGTATCATACTGCCACACTGTATCATCGGAGGCAGTTCTGAGACAAGTTGTTAAATCATCAGGAACCGCCTCGTCAACATCTTCCCAATTTGCCTCCCCAGTATCGGGGGCATGTATTGTTAAGCCAGTAGTATTCCCTACCCCATTAGGTCTTAAAGTTTCAGTTGGGTCAAATATGATATCACCAACTGGCATCTTATTAATTACGGATAAATCTGACCCAATAGACATCCAAGTATCATCATTATCACTAAACAATCTCGTTGTTATTGGCGTTGAATCATATATCCAATTCTCTTTATCAGCATAAGGATTAATTGGATTAGCCGAAACAGCATCCCTTTGCGGGATTGATACACTATAATTTGTGTCGAAATATTTATCAGTCTCTTCTAAGCCAAAAAGTATATCATCTGTAAATGCAGCATCATCTAGCTTTAGGTGTTTATTAGACTGTAGCTTAGCATGTGATCTCTGATTCCAGTCACTCTCAAATAAGAATACTAAGTGTGTCGACTCAGGATTTAAACCATAATCCTGTGGTGTATTATTGACTTCATAATACTCTCTAGCTCTTTGCGTTAATATTATATCTTCTTTAAGCTGGTCGGGTGTATAAGTTATTCTGTAGTCAATACCGTACATTATATCCGTCCACTGTATAGTATTATTACTAACAGTAGGTTCACTCGGATAAGTATGTTGAATTATGGCATAAGTATCCGTAGACACATCATAGTATGCAACCGCATCCAATCTAAAGCTGGATTGGAAACTTCCCTTCCTTGTAAAGGTAGTAGTATCATTCTTTATATAAAGATGCCAGTGTCCATCAGTGACCTGCCAGTCCCAATGAGGATTCTTGCAAGACCTTATATCAGTATCAATGGGCTTGAAACTACCATCCTGAGACTGATAGTTAATTGACTGTATATAGATGCTGGCAGCTAGACTACCATTATCCCCAACATATGTCCTTGAGTACTGTGTGCGTAACTGTGTTACCTCTTGCCCCGTTCGATAGGACACGTCATCATAAGTAACTGTATTACTCAAAAATGCAGTTGAAGGTAATATTAGTGATAGAGCAAGAACAACGGCTAAAAGCTTAAGTAGTACTTTCTTCATCCTATTACCACCTCAATGGATTCCACATACGGCGCAACATCAGTTTGAAAATAATACCAGTCATTACCATTATCAGGGACAGCGGCAAACCCTACAGCATTGGTAACAGGAACCCCACTATCTATTTGGATAGCCAATGTTACTGCGTCAGCGTAGACATGTATGGTGTGTTCACCAGGTGCGATAGTTGTGGCGGTTACTGAATTCCCACCAGTTACCGCTGCTGTAATACTACCAGCAGCGCTCACATATAACCTAAATGCAGCATCCTTAAAAATCAAGTTCTTATCAGCACCCGCACCCGTATCCACATAAGCCACAATCTCAATATCATATGTATCACTTAACTCAAGGTCGGCGTGATCCTCAACCATAATATACCCGCCAAGCCCTGTAATAACGTATGTTGATGTCAAGTCACTGTTTCCTGTTGAGTAATAAAGGTTAGTTTGAGAGTTAGCTGGGACAACAATGGCAGTTAATGTTCTATCATCTGCTACCATATGTGGCTTTGCTATTTCACCTAATGTCTCTACGCGGGTATCCAGTGCATCGGGTTCCATAAACCCATTGGCGGCCATCCACTCATTGTTGGCGTCCACTGTCAATGCTAACATGGTGTAGTCAACTCCACCACTCTCAAGAATAGTGAAATGTGACCGATACAGATAAGCAAAAACAGGGGTAGCCAGTAGTAAGAGAATTACTAACCCAAGAATAACAGACGAAATTACGGGTCTTTTCAAGCCCTTATCCCTCCCATAGTTGGAGGCGGGTTATATCCTTTACTGGTTCTACGAACATATCTAACTTTACGTTTTGATCGTGCTCCAGGAACAGGTTCTCCTCTCATAACGTCTTCATCACTAACACTTGTTAAATCACTGATATCCTCATCATCAGGCAATTCAAATAAGTCATCAACCCGAATATCGTTATCTTCTTCTTGCGGTACCTCAAACAAATCAGCAAGGCTGTCTTCCTCGTCAGGAGGTGCTTCCAGTATACGCTCAACTATTATAGGACGCCCAACCCCGACTTCAGACCTTTCTTCCTCCTCCTCTTCCTCCTCCTCAGGTTTTATAATGTTCTCGACTTCGGGTTCAGCAGTACCCTCATCTTCCTCTGTAATTTCTACAGCGTCCTTTTCATCAGTTGGCATCTAATACCCCCTCTTGCTTTTCTCCTTTATTTTGGATAAGTCTCCAAGCTATAACTTTCTTGGGCCAGCTTCTCAAGCCATTTTTCAAAACCCTTCCGAGTGTAAAAACCACCGAAACCTAGAGACTTATTATATTGGGCAGATAACTCATAATACAAAGTGTCATCTAGTGAATTGGTAATAGGGAAAGCGTCTTTACATTTTGGTCTCCCAAAAAAGACCTCAAATACGTCATTCATAATCTTAATCCTCCCATAGTCTGCGTTGGGGGTTCCTTTCTGCTCCGTCTTGGTGTTTTCTTTTTCATCTTTGTTCTGTCAACAGTTTTCTGTTTTGTCAGAGGCGAGTCAAGGGAATCCAGCCATTCTTCATCTTCGTCAAAATAGCCATCTGTTGCTGGCTTCTCATAGACTGGTTCCTTATAAGTATCCTCTTCTATTTTCTTAGTTTTCTTGGTAATCCCATATCGACTAACCCCATGTGATTCAGTTCTGTCTCTTACTGCTTTCCTTATTGGGGTTTCCCTTTTTGCATACATATGACCAACAGGCGTATCAGCATCAGTAGCAGTAACTGACATACCCTTGGCTGGATCATCAATTCGTTTTCCCACATCAGTCTCCAACCCTTTGCCTTCATATTTTATACTCTGCCCCTGATCGGATATCTGTATATCAGCAATACCCAAGTCAATACTGATGTCAGGAATTGATGCTCCAGAATCACCTATCATCTGTATAGTTTCCATTGGTGTTACTAAATCCGTAAACTTTGCCCCCATTGGTGTTATGCCACTTGGTAGAGTACGGGGTTTCTCTCCAGTTTGGAAATCCTGATGAGGTATCCATTTCCAGAACATACCCTGTCGCCAAGCAATAGAGCCTTCAGGTAATTGGGCTTCATTGCCAGTTATTCGTGCTAACAGTGGAGGCGGTGGCTTCTGAGTAGTAATAGGAGTAATAGGAGTAGTAGGAGTAATAGGAGTAGTAGGAGTAATAGGAGTAGTAGGAGTAATAGGAGTAATAGGAGTAATAGGAGTAGTAGGAGTAATAGGAGTAGTAGGAGTAATAGGAGTAGTAGGTGTTATTACCGATGTTGGCATATCAGAAGTTGTTACAGGTGTAGCAGGAACAGTAGAGGCAACAAGAGGAGTAGGAGTAGCAGGAACTATTGGAGTTGTCGGGGAAACTGCTCTATCCTCTAATGGAGCAATACTAGTTGTAGGTACCATGGTATTTGCAATAGATGGTGCTGTAGCTGTAAGAATAGATGCTGTTGAAGCCAGAGCAGCCAGCTTGGTACTTAGTCTTCCGAGATTGAGATAATAAAGCCTCTTGGCACCTGTCGAGCTAAGTGCATCAGCTGCCGTATTTGATTTTGTAGCGGGGTCCGCACTAATCGTTGCATCATACCCAGCCTGTGCACCCTTAACCACAGTAGTTCTTGTATTGGGGTCTAAGGAGCTTAGCATATTTGTAATCTCTTCCACTGGGGCAGTATCCCCCTTGACTAAAGAGGCAACAATATCATCAATAAGTTCACTGGGCACCTTTGTGCCTATCGCTTTACTGATATCTTTACACAAATCGGTTAGTTGCTTACGGTAAATGTTTGCAACCTCTCCCAATATGTTGGATTCTGTCAACTCAGTACCTTTAGACTTCAGAGCAACAATAGCTTTGGCACGTACATCCTTCCCCTCCGACTCGATCAGAGCTTTCAGTTTTTCAGGGGACAGTTGCTTCACCCTATAGGTGTCTTGGTAGAACTCAATGAGATTTGATCTTATGGCGGATGGGACTTCGGAAGTCGTAATTTCAGCCCAGTGGGGATGAAGCAAATCCCGCAATGTCCCTTTCCATGCCATACTGTTGATTGTGGACACTTCCGTAGGTACAGGAGCACCAAGACCCTTAACCTGTGCTGCTTTCGTAGCTGTCCACAGAATAGGGACTTTGGTTTTGGTTCGTGGATAATATGTGACCGATTCACCAGTTACACCTTTGGAAACACTGTCAGAACTGATGGCACGAACATTAGGTTCTGTAGCATAAAACTCAGCTTCTGATACCAGCTCGTTATAGACAACCGGCTGTCCCTCAATATATTCATA
>JAFCCM010000119.1 GCA_017610225.1 Candidatus Aenigmatarchaeota archaeon
TCCTTTCTTTGCAATATATCTAAGTACATCTTCCTTTGTTAGATTTTGTTTGAACTCTTTAAGAGCCGATTTTTTCGTATCCTCTGTATCTTCATTTAATTGAAGTTTATCAATAGTTTTATTCAGTAATTCTTCTATTGCTTCTGCTTCTGGTTTGTCTTCTTTAGTCAAAGAGCATTTTTCTTCGACTTCTTCTTCCTCTTTTTCTGGAGAAGGTGGTAGATCACTCTGCTCTTGCATTTCAATTAACTGTTCTAGTTTTGAAGAAAGATTCTCAATCTTTTGATCTGCTGTTAATTCTTCTTTTTTCTCAATTATTGCAGTTTGTTTTGCACCATCTTCTTCTACAACCAATTTTGTTTCAAAAGTAGGATTAGGAACAAAACTTGTATCCATAATCTTGGCTTCAACAACCAAAGGATTTGAAAGAGTGATTTTATCACTCCATGGTGTTAGAAAATGACCATCAGCAATAATTTCAAGTTTGACCTCTGCTTCATCACCTTCTATAATTTTACCAGCAACAACTTCACACAGAGGAGGAAGGTTAACAGTAATTGTTTCTCTCCCGACTTTTGCAGGAAACCCATATTCAACTTCGCCAATAATGATTTTAAATTGACTGGTTATTTGGTCATGATTAACTCCTCCGATTTGTACTTCAAATATTAATTGTTTTTCCTGATTGACATTTAACCTTAACATTATATATTACCTCCATCGTCTAAAAATCTTACTTTAATCTGTTCATACATTGCATATTTATTTTTTACTGTTTTCATTTCAAAATGTTTAACTAATACAAACGGGGTTACATGTTCTTGTTCATTCTGTTTATATGGAGGTGCTCCACCTCCACCAGCGCTAATTCCACAACAATTGTTAAACATACCCATGGTGGCCAGTCCTATAGACATAAACGTAATCTCCTTTATATTTTGTTCTAAACTTATGGTGTTGTCACCTGACTCCAGTAATTAAATTGTCCACATTCTGTACCGTCTGCTGTTATCAAATATGTTTCAATGACATTATTAACTGTACCAACAGATGCTGAATCTGAATATATTCTAACTCTTGCTGAAATCATATTACCTGTCTCATCATATACTGGATTATCTATATACATATTATGATGTGTCAATCCAAGAGTTCTTCTTACAATATCATAAACATCTGTTAAGTCTGCACTATCAACATAAACATCATCTGATTTTCCCCAAGGAAAGTATGTTGGATGTGTTACAGTTACATACCATATTCCATTCACATTTGGAGTAAATGTATATTTATAATTGCCATTCCCAAGATCAGTAAACGAACCATTCACAGAAGCAGAAACATCTGAATCAGACGGGTTATAAACATATGCTGTAAATGCTGAACTGTCTATTCCAGTAACTAAAATACCATTCGAATCAGCAACAGTAAAATGTTCATCGACTGGTTTATCGTTTACTCCATGTATCATGTTTTATTCTCCTTGGTGTTCGTTAACAAGATCCTCACCTATACCTTTTATATTAAAGTTAATAAAATATCACAAGATCATTATTATCTGTGGTATAAACCCACCTGTTTCCTCACTACCATAAGTAAGTAGTGTATCCCATAAGCTGTTGCTAGTTGCTTTTATCCAAGACCCGATACGAGCAGTAGATGATATACGGGTTTCGTCAATAATACCATCAAAGGGAAACACTGCACTTTGAGGTTCAAACCCTATAGTAAAATTATTAAGTGTTCCGTTTTGGGGTAACTGAGTTTCTGCGCCATCAGATCCATTACTCGCACCATCTTTAAATAAAAGTATTCCATTTGTAGTATCCCAAGATACAGCAAGATATTGATATGTATCTAATGCCCAATTATCATCAAATGCTACATTTTTATAACCACCATTATGTGTCTCGAAATCAAACCGTTGTGTGTTGTTATCTAAACAAAATATATACATACGATCTTGATCAGCAATATTATACTTTGTCATTATTGTTTGATTAGCACCTGTTTTTGCGGTAATTTTTGATACACTTTCAAATGTTAATGCAGCAGGTATTGTATCGAGAAGACTTGCTTGCGAGAGATAGCTACCAACACCATCAAAAAGTTGACCTTGCCCTATTTTCCCTATTTCTTCTTCTGGGTCATCGACTGCCTTCTTTGTCATATCATAACTATTGGAAGTACTATTTTTCACCGCCGTAGTTGTTGCATCAACCATGTGATAGACTGCCAAGAAATCCCCGTCCCAAACTGCATGGCCGGGAACAGTATCTATTGCACCGATATAATCAGTATTATTATCCGCCAGATGGTCGTAATAGAAATAAAAAGGAGTATCGTCACTACTTGAGATAGTCCAACCATCCCTGCTGACATGGTATATTGCCTTCGGGTCTGATACTTCTGTTTGCAATTCTATTCTGCGGATACCCATTTGATTTACATCACCATAATTATCTGCAAACTTAAAGGCATAATATCTATATGAAGTCGAATCGGTAACAGTTATATATTTTGGGTCGGGCGTGTCTGTTCCAACATGCTCGTCAAAAGTATTTTGGGAAACATTAAGTTTCGTCCAACCTTCATCATTATCGTAAACCAAATCGTCAAATACTCCTGCACCCGTATTGCTTCCCCAGAAGGTAAAGTTTTTCACACCAGATTGTGTAAACCCGCCTTCATGATGGCCATTTTCATAGTATATTTTATTTATTATTTTTGCAGAACCTAAATCAATATGAAAACGCTGATCAGCAACACTTCCGTCGTCTAGCCAACTATTTGATACACGAGTTCCTGTCAGTGATAATGTAGGATCAGTAGCAAAATGTGGCCAATAGCTGGTACTCCACTTCGTAGTAGCCTTTACATAAGTATCTGATTGTGTTGGTGGATATTGTGATGTAT
>JAFCCM010000045.1 GCA_017610225.1 Candidatus Aenigmatarchaeota archaeon
TCAAATTTATAAATAGGATAAATCTTACTTCCTTCATTAATGATTGATCTTTTTATGGAATCATCTAAAACTCTTTGAATGAAATCATCTAGATTCATTTTAGGAATTTCTTCTTCTAATATTTCTCTAACAAATCTTCTCAATGAAAGTTCTATTTCCTTTTTAGCTTTTCTACTTGTTAACGTAAGAGTTTTCACTCTTAATTTTTTACCATCTTTAGTCGTAACATCAATAATATTATCTATTCTCAAAACACCGTGCCTAATCATTCTAGAAATATAATCCCTTAAACACTCAAAACCCCAAAATTCTGTGAATGCTTTATTTTCCTTGACATCATTAACCTTAAAATTAAATTTAAAGTAATATTTGCTAGTATCATTTATTAGATTCACTAACGAGACAGAAACCACACGATTCTTGATTGTCTCAGGGTCTCCAACAGGTGTTTCCCCAATAACTTTTTCTCCAAATAATTTAGGTGCTACTAATGTATACCATTCCTTTCCTCTAAGTTTCTTTGCCATCTTATCACTTCTGTTGTATTAGCAGTTTAACCCTATCAGGATCATACTTCCAATCTTCTGGAAGAACTTTTCTTTTAACATAATATTTTCCAAGCCTTCTTATTTTGGATTCTAATAACTCTAAACCACGTTTAGATGTATAATCTTTTCTGTCCCTAACAAGATGTTCTCTTAGATTAACAGCTTGTTTAAAAAGATTGAATAAATCTTCAGGAAACTTTGGATAAACTTGATTTCTTCTCATAATCTCAGAAATACCTTTTCCAGTTACTCTTTTTGTGAGTGGGATGCCGAATTGATCACGAAGTGTCATCCCTATTTCTGAGGAAGATTTACCTTCTTTTGCATATTTAACTATCAATTTTTCAATTTCTTGTTTTTTGTAGCTAACCCATCTAGGGGATCCTTTACCCATTGGTCTTTTTGAACCAGATTTTCCTCTTCTTCTTGCATGAATTCTTGCCATTTATTCACTTCTCCATTCTTTTATTAACCATGTAATTATTAACGCCAAAGTCGATATGAATGCTAAAAGGCTTCCTAACATAGTTAATATAGCAGAAATCCCTTTCGTATTTAAAATACTTAAACCTATGCCCAAAGACAAAATAGCCGCTCCAACAAATATTGAAACTATACAAAACCCTTCTGTTTTTTCGAGTTTATCTTTGCTCTTTAGATTGAATATTTTAATGATCTTTTTCTTCAAACACAACACCTTCCTTAAAAACTTTTTTTACATGTTTATATTCTTTTCTCTAAATTTTAACATTAATCTTTAAGTGTATACAAAACAAAAAGTCGTGAATATGTGAATTCTTTGATATGTCTATTAGAAAAATGTAAAACCTGCCGTGAATACGGGTCATGTCCCCTTCTTTCTTCAATAGTTCAAAGAAGTTATGGAAATAGAATATTAGATGCGATTCTAAAAAAACTTCAGGAAATTAGTGAAAAACTGGAAAAAATATCTGACAACAACAAAAATCAAGATATTTAAAATTCTTAAACAATCAATTATTCTTATGACAACAGATATAGGAGTAATTATTCCAGCATATAATGAAGAAAAAAATATAGGAGAAACAATCAGAAGATTAAAAAAATCATTAGAAGCAAAAATAATAGTGGTGAATGACTGCTCAAGAGATAAAACTAAACAGGTAGCAAAATCATTTGGGGTAAAAGTTATCAATCACAAAGTAAATAAAGGTAAAGGGGAAGCATTAGTAACTGGGTTCAAAGAAATTCTCAAAAAATATCCGGATATTCAATATGTTATTCTTATTGACGCAGATTCTCAATATGACCCAGAAGACGCTACTAAATTGGTTAAAGTTTTAAGAGAAGGTAGTGATTATGTTACTGGTTTCAGAGATTGGAAAAGAGATGTACCGATTAGACATAGAATTGGAAACTTTGTCTGGAGAAAAACATTTAATTTTTTGTTTAAGGTAAATCTACTCGACAGTAATTGTGGTTATATTGGGTTGAATAGAAAAGCAATGAAAATAATCTCTAAAGGTAGTTATGGTGGTTATATTATTGATAACGTGATGCTTTCAAAAGCTATAGAAAATAATTTAAAAATAAAACAAGTTCTAGTAAAAGTACATTATCCGGAAAAGAGAGATATTAAAACTGGTATTAGATTTTTCTTGGGTAATTTTATTTTTATTGTTGAAGAAGGATTCAAGTACAGATTTGGGATAGATTTAAAAATATATGAAAGATTAGTGAGGACAAGATTTATTTTTTCAAAAGGAGGATAATTTAAGAATTTAATTGAATAATAAATAATAATCATGGGGCAGTAGCTCAGCCTGGGAGAGCACATATGTCAAAAACATAGCTTAAACGGCTGAAGACCGTGGAAATAGTGGGCGAGAATCCCTATTGCGGAATGTCCGGAGTTCAAATCTCCGCTGTCCCATTCTTCCATTTATTATACTTAGAAATATGTTTTGGGTTATGAAATCCTATCAAAAATACAAATTTTTCAATGTTCTTTTTTCCATTAATTTGAATATAATTTGTAGTAAATGTAAACCCTCTTTTATCTACTCTTTTAACATCAAATTTATGATAAACTGAAAATTCATATCTCTTGAAAACATCTCCACAATTTCTTTAGCCAAAATTCTATCTTTTATAGAAGTTGTAATTCTTGGGTATTTCTTTCCATTTACGTTTCTTAAAGTGAAAGAGAAATCTGTGTCTACAAAGCCACGAAGAAATGCAAACAATAATTCCTCTTTATCTTTTATCCATTCTGGAATAGTGAGATTATTTTTAGGACTAGAAAAACCCAAATTCAATAAGAAATTATACAAACCTTTTGATCTAAATCTAATGTAGATTGTTTGTTGATCTTTTCTCTTAATAAATTTAGAATTTACATTAAAAAGATTCTCGAAAAGTTTCTTTACAAATGTTAAATGATATTTTATATCATCTTTAGAATGTCCAGATATACTCATCATATAATCCTTTCTTTTATCCGAAACTCCAGAATAACCATCGCCATATATAATTCCTAAAAATTCCGCTAATTCTTTACTTGTTTCTTGTGGTAATTTCAGACCCCTTTTTATATCAAAAATACTAAATTGTGGTTCAAATTCAAATCTCATTATGATACCTAGTTAATATTTAAAAATGAATGTTATCTAACTTTGGGAAGGGTATAGTCGGAATGGAACAGTAAAAGAAGATATTAAATATCTTTAATAAATAAAAATTATTGGTAAGATATTTGGAAAATTTTATTTAATCCAAAAACACAAATCTTAAATACTTTTACAACAAGTGAGAGATATGCTTCAAGGAGAATTAATCAAACAAAGAGTAATGATCTTCAAGAAATCAGAAGATATGAATAGTTTAGCAGAATCTGGGTATGGAAAATTAATAGATGATAAACTAGAACTAGCATTAGTAGAAGCAATGTATCTTGTTAATAAAGAGAAAATAGAAGTAAAAAAGGATAAGAAAAAAATGAAGAAAAATGACCTTCTCAAGTACTGTGAAGAAACTGAACATAATTTTCATGCCAGGTTGGTTGTTTACACAGATATGCGTGAAAGAGGATTTGTTGTTAAAACCGGATTCAAGTTTGGGTGTGACTTCAGGGTATATGATCGCGGAGTAAAAATTAAAAAAGGTCCTAAACAAGCACATGAGCATACAAAATGGGTAATTCATGCTATACCAGAGGAATTTACCTGTTCTTTTCCTGAACTTTCCCGCGCAGTAAGGCTTGCTCAAAATATTAGAACTGAGATGATTTGGGCTATTATTGATTCAGAAGGGGATGTTACTTATTATTCTATTAAGAGGATTACACCTTAATCTACTGTTCCCTACTTCCAATCACATCAACCATTGCTGCTACAGGTAGACCAACAGAAATTGCAATTATAACATCAGTAACCTCAGCATTAAGTGTTATTCCAACTATCATCGCCAACAATGAAACAAGAGTAAACCCAAAAATAACATGCTTCCACATCTGTCTACCTTCTACAAAATATAGAATTGTCATACAAGTTAGGGAACTAATGGTTAAAACAGATACTCCCTGAAAGAAAGATATTTTAATTAATTCCTGGGAATAAACCTGAATTATCACAAAAAGTGAGGTTAACATCTGTGCTATATCTTTTCGATTAAACACTCGCTTTATTGGTTTTATTTTATTTTTTGCATAGAACAGAAATGATATCAAAACGTCTTTGTGTTTATCTTTTGTATGATCTATAACTTGCTTCTCTATTTCAAATGAATGAACTATACTTCTTGGTTGTTTTCTCGCCCATTCTCTTATTTCTTTTCCTATTTCTTCTGCTTCATCTGATTTGCAACCAGCCTTTAGAAGTGATTCTTTAATCTTGCTAATATCAAAATCTTCAACATATCCTTTCTTTTTTTTAACCAGAATTTTAGTCAAACTTACACCAAGTAATTATTTCGTTTAGTACAATTTAAATCTCAGCATTGCTCCAAGTCCACCCATCCTATGGAACTGCTCACCTGAATCATGTGTAGTTGATATAACTTCAATCTTTCCTCCTTTTTCCTCAATGGAATTTAATATTCCTTCCACTTCAGATTCTTTGATCTTTTTGTCTGAAACTAAAATTGTCTCTATTGCACCCATGTCATCTGCCTTTTTGACCTCAACTATACCATAAGTTGCAAGACCATCCTCTTTTTTTAAGTGAGAGAAAAATTCCTCGATGAGTCTTGTTTCCTTTAGTATTTCACTTTCCTGGATTATTTTTTCCAAATTCCCTCTTTTTAAAAGTTCAGATATTCCTGATCTTGTTGCCGAGGATGTAGAATCAAAAATAGTTTTTTCGTTGATTTTTGAGTGATTTTTTTTAATCATCTCTTTAACATGCTCTTTTGCAAACCCTGGACCAGCAAGAATTATTTTTTTACAGTCTTGAGATAGATCTTCCATTTCTTTAGCAACAGATTTGTAAAATTCTGGTGTTTTTTTCTCTTCATATTGGACAGAATGTCTGTTTCTTAAATCAGAAACTATTTTTAAACCAGATCCACCTAAAACACCGAAAGTCGCTTCGTTATTATCTACAACAACTAGAAGTATTTTTGGGACTTTTTTTTGTGTTTTTTTTATTTTGTCAATTTCATATTTTTTCCATTTATCTTTAATTATTGTCAACAATCCCCCAACACCTATCTCTATTGTGTGATATGACCCTAGTTGAACATCATCTGGACCTTCAAGAATTTTTCCCATTAATCTGAGTTTGTAAATACTTTCGTTGAATTCAATCTTCTCTAGATCTAGTTTTAGAAACATAGGCCTTTTTCCTATCTTTATCTTCTGACCATTTCTTTCGATGAATTGACTCCTCATTGTTCTTGATTTGACTCTGTCTCCAACAGTGATAATATTCTTCAGATACCATAAATCCTCTTCAACTTCAACTTTTACAAAAATCATTCCATGCTTGAGATCGGATTTGAGTATTTTCATAATAACTAGTAGAATAATTGATTTAAAAGGAATTTAACAATGATATACATTCCTGATATGGGTTCTATTTTTATGTTTGTATTTGGTTTCCTTGTGATTGGTATTGAATTGAATTATTTATCAGGTTTTGAGGGTAATGTTATTAGTTATTTTTTTTTGGTTACTATCTTAACCTAAAATTCTTTTAATTGCTTCCACATATGTTCCAAGTGAATTTTCTCTACTCAAGAATTTAGTACCTCTTTTTTCCCATTCTCTTCCATATCTTTCATTAGAACTCATACCTATAAAAGGAACTTCACAACCCTTTTCTCTTACATCATCCAGTAAATCAAACCCAAGACGAGGAGGTTGACCCCCTAATTCGGTATCACAAACAACTAAATCATATCCACCAGAAAGTATTCTCTCACGGGCCCTTGTATAAGAAGTTTCAGAATCTGTTATATATCCAGAATGTTGAAGGCCACGCTGCATACCTTCTGCTGGTATGAATTTGTCATCTACAACTAATATTCTCGTCATTCCATCATAATTAGATAAGAAGATTAAAGTTAAATAATAAACTATAATTAGTTAAAAAGACAAATGTTCTTTTAGGTGTAAATATGGATGAATTCATTTTTGTTCTGCTGGCTGGATTAGTTATGATTAGTATCTTACTTGTAGCATGGGGAATACCTCCAGAAGAAGGGAATACTACTATTACCACAGAGATGAAAAACCCATTCTCGATAGGAATGTTTCCAAAAGACGTTGCCAGACAAATACCATTTGGTGATTTTGAAGTTAGTTATGCTGTTGGTTCTGAAGTCATCGGGACAAAAAGAGATGTTAATGTCATAAAAAAAGAAAAATTTTCAATGTCTGGGGAAATAGAACAAGACCTTGATTTAGTTACTGGGGGATTTTTAACAATTTACGTTAAAGAAACAAACCAAGAAGGTAGTTTAATTGTAAAACTTAATGAAAAAGAAGTGTTTAATCAAAAAGTAACTGTTGGAAAAGTAGAAATACCAATAGAAAAAGGTGATTTGCAAGATTATAATATCGTTGAAATAAGTGTCTCGAGTTCTGGGTGGAAATTTTGGGTGAAGCCATTTTATAATTTGGATAAAGTTGATTTTGGTGTAAACTTTTATGGCAATCTTGAGAAGGCAGAAGAGTTCCAAGTTTATCCTGAGGAATTAAGAGATTTCAAATCTGCTGAAGTTTCTTTCAAACTAAAAGATTATTCTGGTAGCGGGGATTTGATGATAAACATTAACAATCACAAAATATACAAAGGACAACCAAGCCTTGACTTTCATCAGTCATTTGATCAGTATAATGTTGGGTTGACAAGTGGACTTAACTCGATTTCTTTTACTGTTGAGAGTGGATCAAGTTATGATATCGAAGATAGTATCCTGACAATAATCAGAGAAGAATCTGCGACAAAATCTAGGTCATTTGACTTTACTGTTGGTAGTTCTGACTATAATGACAATCTTGAAGGTGAAATCAATTTTTATATTAGTGACACTGATTATAGGGGAAATCTTCTGATTGCAATAACTGATACTTCTGGAGATAAACACCCCGTTGAAGCAATTCAATCTTATTCTGTTGGTGATACAAAGACTGTTAACTTTAACAAGGATTTTGTTAATGTAGGAACAAACAAGGTTACTTTTGAAGCAACTGATGGTAATTTTGTTATAAGTAATGTTGAGATTAAGGCTAAGTGATCTTCTAAACTCCTACAACTAACCTTAACAAATCCCTCAATCCTGTAGCAAATCCAAGTATTCCGATAATAATCTTCAGGTAATTAGTAAATTCCTTATCATCAGAATACTTGTCTAAAATTTTCAAAACACCTACAATAACAATAAGTTTCACAACAACAAAAGAAAACGGTGTTCCAGTTGATTCAATTATAACCCTAGGTAACACATGTTGCTCAAAATAATCAAAATATTGAAGAGAAACAAAAGTTGCAGTCGCGTCAAAAAGATGAAGCAGACTTACAATTTTATTTCCAACCGACCATTTCACCAACGAAAAAATTATCACCCAAGGAATAAACCAAAGTAATACATAGCCCAATCCAAGAAGATTCTTTACTGTCAACATCCCTAGAACTAGACCAGCAAGAATCACTCCAGTTACAAACATAATTTTAAAATAAGGTATTCCATGTTTTCTTTCAATAAATTTAGATGTTCCCAAAAGTGAGATTATTACAAAGACAAACAACAACCAGATATTCGGCGTGATAAAAAGATAACCAGTCAACATCCCCATATCTTCCAAAACCCTTAACAATATCCCAAACACAATCCAAGGCGTTATCGCCAAGACCAATGTTCTATCAATTCCAATCTTCATCTTTTTCAGAAATTTAAAAATCAAATATGTAAAAAAAACAAAAAGTAGAGCGTAGACCAAAGTATTAACAGTATTATAACCATATCCCAACTGAATAGGTTCAACAAAATACTTGTGAAAAAAATCTACCAAGACCATGAACAAATATTATCTAGAAAAAATATAAACTAGTCATGAAAGGAAAAAATATAACAGCAATATTTTCAAAAACACTTGTTATTTTTCTAATTCCTATTATCTTATTTTCAACCAACTTTCTTCTCCTTGCGAGTCCCAGATATCTGGAATGGGAATACTCTAAAGAAGATTTTCCAAATCCTGAAGAAATAACAGTCAGGGAAAGAAGTATCTTGAGCAGAAGTGTATTAGCATATATCAAAGGAATAACTGACGTGTCCACTTTAGAAGTAACTGATCTATTTACTCAAAGAGAAATTAGTCATTTAAACGATGTTAAAATCCTAAGCAGTAGATTATTTTTAGTTCGTGGAGTAGCAGCTATTCTATTTGTTTATTTAACACTTTTTGCCATTTTATCTGCGAAAAAAAAATATAGCGTGATCAAATACATATTTTCTGGATCTTTAATCACTCTTACAATAGCAATAATTCTATTTGTGTTAGTTTATTTGAATTTTAATATCGTATTTGCCTCTATACATAAAATCATATTTCCTCAAAGATCATGGAGTTTTAACCCCCAAGCCACATTAATTGAGTTATATCCAGGGAAATTTTGGGTTGACTCTGCTGTCGTTTTCTTAATTCTCACTTTAATTGAATCTTTGATAATATGTCTAGTCAGTTTTACAATAATGAGAAGGTTTAAAAGAAAAAAAGTTAAAATAGATATAAAGACAAATAAAGAAATAGAGGGATAATTTATGAAAAAATTATTAATGATTCTTTTGGTGTTAGGTGTTGTTTTTATTTCTGGATGTACTGGTGGTGGAAACACAGGGGGGACAAGTACTAATGGCTTGTCGATAACTAGTATTCTTGTAGATCCATCTAGTATAGAAGCTGGAGAGACAACATATTTAATGGTTGACATAGAAAACGTTGGTGGTGAAAAAGCTGATGGAATCAATGCTCAAGTAATAGGATTACCTTCAGGGTGGGTGATTGACACTGTATCCAATGTTCCTAACGAATTATATCCACCAGAAGGTGGACTTAAAGGTGAAATTGCGACAATTGAATGGGTACTTAAATCTCCTTCAGAACAACAAACAGAAATAACTTATCCTGGAGAGGTAACCCTAGATTATCACTATAAGACTCATTTAGAAAATTTAGTTAGAGTTGCAGATAGAAATTGGATAAGAAGTTTACCAGAAGATCAGGGAAAAACTGAAACTTCTAAGTTAGGAACAATAGAACCAGGTTCTCAAAGGGGACCAATTCATGCAACCATAAAAATGAGTTCTAGTTCAGTTTATTCAGGAACTACTGCTAGAGTTATACTTGATATACAAAATGTTGGTAGTGGTTCAGTCAGTTATAATGGAAAAAATGATTATATTTTAGTATCTGCACAAGGATTAAGTAATTGTGATCTTGGTGAAATAAAATTAATTAGAGGACAAAGTAGGCAGTTAAGATGTGATATTGACACTAGCGATATTGACACATGGAAAAATGTCAGAATAGATGTTGATCTTGAATACAATTATAGATTAAGGAAAATGTTTGAGATAATTGTCACACCAAAACCTCTGTAATGGGTCCAAGGAGAATCGAACTCCTGTCCTCGCCGTGTGAGGGCGATGTCCTAACCATTAGACTATGAACCCTTAAAGTCTAGTAATTGTTTTTGTCCTGAATTTTTTATTCTCTTCACATCTTCTTTTCTTTCAAAAACTGGCTCTCCATATACACCATCATAACCTGGGATGATCTTGATTTTTTCTTGTCTGTTTAACATAATTAAATCTACTAGTCTTCCTTCAACAACTTTCTCCAGATTTTCTCGCGAGACATCCAAAAGTATATTAAACTCATTATCAAACTCATGAATCAACTTGTTATATTCCTTCCATATTGTTTGTGAATAGAGTGTCTGGATTCCTGCTACAGTTTTAATCAATTCAGAGAGTGGAATGAGTTTTTTGAACGGTATTGCATCCTTAGGTTTAAATCCTTCTGGTCTATCTGCTAACTCCTCTACTCGCTGCTCTACTCCTACTGTAAGTTTTCTTCCACATTTTGGGCATATATTATTGACCTTTAATGCTTCTTTAGGTGACATCTCAACCTGACAATTCCTATGTCCAGTCCAGTGATACTTCCCGTAAGCAGGATCAACTTCTATAGTGAAAAGAAATCTTTTCTTATCTTTCTTCTTAATTGCAGATGTAATCTCTGAGTAGGTAATTTTGTCCAGATTAAACACGTTGCATTCTCTTCCTAAACGCCAAGGCCAATGAGAATGAGAGTCAGAATTGCTTATTAGACAGAATTTATCCAAACTAGATAATCGCCAGTTCATTGCAGGGTCACTCGAAAGTCCAGTTTCCAAAGCATGAATATGTTTGATTTGATCTTGATAGCAATCTTCTATTGTGTCAAAACCTGATTTGCTTCCTAAGATTCCATACCATGGTGTCCATATGTGAGCTGGAATAATCATTATATCAGAAGAAACTCCCATTAATTTCTCAACAACTTCTGGACTGGATTTGAACAACATCAATCTTCCATCTGTTCCTAGATTACCTCCCATTTTTTTCAATTCTTCATTAATTTGTTCAACTACTTCTAGGGATGGAGCAAAGATTACATGATGAACTTTTCTTGTCTGTTTGTCCTGTTGATAAATCGTATTAATCTCGGTTGTTAACATAAATTTCATTTCATTATATTCGTAAATATTACTATCATCAATGGGTTTTAACTTGTTCTTAATTTCATTAAACCAATTATAATTCGAGAAATCTCCGGTTCCGACCACATCTAATCCTTTAATCTTACTCCATTTAGCAATATTCTCCAAATTCATTTGATGACTAGTTGCACGAGCAAACTTACTATGTAAATGCAAATCTACCATTAACATCATTCAACCACCATATAGACCACATAATTTATATCTCTTATAACCACTATTCGTTGAATCTACTAGCTCGATAAAACTAAGTTTTTCTAATTTCCTAATTATTCTTCTAGAATGTGTCATACTTCTCGATGATACATTAGCCGAATCAATGGTAGTAAAAAATCTATTTTTTTTATGTAGTTCTATAAGTTTTTCGAGATAAAACCCAAAACCTTTATGAAACTCTTTTTTATTTAGTTTTATGAGTTCTTCACAACGTATTCTTTTACTCAAACTATTCAAAATGAGATTTTCACTAAGTTTTTTAGTATCTTTGTAAAGAGATATAAGTAATCGCCACATGATCCTCTTCTCATCATTAAGAGAATAATAGTCAGATGCTGGAAAAATAGAACATTTTATATTGAAACTTCTGAGTAATCTCCCTATATCATAAAGGAGAAATGGTGGAATTCCATCATCAAAACCTAGATCAATTCCAATTTTTCCACCACTTATATAACCATCGTCGTCAATAAATTGGGATATAAATTGTATTTTTTTATCATTCGGTAAATCGAATATGAATTTAGGTATTCTGGGATTAGTAGAAGTTTTAGATCCACTCTTAAAACCTATAGATTCCATTATATATTTGAAAATTTTAGGAAGACTAATTGTAGTTACAGTCTGATATTCATATCTTTTAAATGGGAAATAACCAAATATACTTTTTGAACAATTTAAAAATTCATTTATAAGATTTTCATCTTGGTTGTAATAACGAATTCCTTTACTGTGAATGCATCCATCTCCTAAAAGACAAGATATAAATCTGACACCATCTTTTGTTGTAAAATCAAATGGAAATTTTGGATATTTTAGTGGAGCTCCTTGTTTTCCTAATATCCCCTTGATTTTTATATCATGAATATTGAATAATTCTAAGATTTTATGAAATTTATCTAATCTCAATTTCTCCGTATTACTATAAAACCAATCTCTTAATTTCAATTTAAGCAAAAAACGATAAAAATCCTTTCTTTTCCTTATTTTTTTCTTTATTTTCAATTTATCACGTTCTTCTAATTCTACAAAAATTTCTTTTTCTGGTAATTCTTCTAATGTGACAATTCCGTTCAAATCACTCATTCCTTCAACCTCACTACTCTGATCAAATTTCCCTTTCCTCTCAGAACTTCCTCTATCTCATCTTTCATGAACCCATTAAGATATCTGTTAACAGTAGATTTACTTATTCCTGTTTTTCTAGATATTTCCCTGGTCCACAAACCTGTTGGATTTTCAATCAATTCCCTACGTATTTTTTTTATTTTTTTTAGGTCAGGGCCTTTTTTTGGCATATTCTATTATGGGACAAATGTCCTATTAAAGATTTCTTTGTTTCAGAATAGTTTCGGGACAAATGTCCCACAAAGATAACTAATTATTTTGATGTTATAACTTAAGTTCGTCAAGGGAACCAACATACCAATCTTCATCCTTGTATTCAGTATATTTTTTTCTAGTATCAACTAATATTCCTCTCATTCCCAAAGTCCTAGCAGGAATAATATCAGCTTCAAGATTATCTCCTATCATAACACATTCTTCTCCATTGACATCAAAATGATCAAGAATCAATTGAAATATTCTAGGATCTGGTTTTGCTAACTCTACTTCACAAGAAAGAACAATATAATCAAAAAACTTATCCATTCCAAATTTCTCCAAAGCCATTCTTGCTTCTTCCCCTGCAGAGTTTGAAATTATAGCTAACTTGTATTTTTTCTTTAATTTTTTAAGAACATCTATTGTATCTGGAAACACATTAACATAATTTCTAGTTTCTTCCCATATTTTCTTAATCTCTTCAAATGTTGTTTTGTCAGAAACTCTTTCTTCAATTAATTCTTTCAGGAAATCATAGAACTTCTGATTTCTGTGGAAAAAGTGGGAGTCACAATAGTCCCAGAATTCCTGTCTATTCTCAAAACCGAGTAGTTTCGACATTTTTTCATGCTTTTCCTTGGAAGAATCGTAAATAAGTGTATTCCATAAATCAAACACTATTACTTTTGTTGGCATACGTATAGTTTGAATTAAAAATTAATATTTCTATTCTTCTCCTTCAGAAACCATACCATCCCTAATAGCATCCAAATAAGGTTTGAGACTTGATAAACCTTCTGGAAGTTCTACATCTAAACCTTTATCTTTCGCAAATCTTATTATTTCTATTTCCTCATCAGTTATTCTACGTCCCAATCTAAGAATCTCAGCATATAAATCAACTGGAACATGATAATCTAATAAACCAAGCATTACCCCTGTAATTTCTGGTGTTGCATAAATCCATTCTTCATGTTTTGTTAAAATTTCTTCTTTCATCTCTTTTCCAGTTCGACCAGAGTATATACCAAGTACTTTTGCTATTTGGTTAATATATGACATAATAAAATTTAGTTTTTAATATTTTTATTCTCACCTTTAATATCAAATGGAAAAATTGGAAAAATTATTGTTCTTTTGTTTGCACGGAAGATATTCTTACATTTTCTCCATATGATTCTATTAGTGCTCTAAATTCTTCATCAACTCCCTCTAGAACATTAACACGTAAAACTCCATCTTCAGTTTCACATTCTATTTCAGAACGCTTCAAGTCTTGATAAATCGTGGTTAAAGTTGGTTCATTACCTTCGACAGTATAAGGTCTAGTAGCAGATTCTCCTCCTATAACTTGATGTATAAAAAGAGCCCTTTGCAATGCAACTAAATTGTTATATTGGTGTGCTCTTGCCATATAATTACCTATAATATTAAAAACAATCCAGCAATTTATTATTAACCTTCACTACCAGAGAGAAAAGTTTTCTTTTAATTAATTATTCTCCACTTTTCACTGTCAACTCATCACCTATAACAATTCGATGAACAACATAATCAGATGGTAGTTCAACCGCTACACCGGAATCTTCATTGAAATGCTCATCAATACGTCTTCTTATTGCTTCCAAATCACATGGGTCTCCATCATATCTGCTAGTACCTATAATTCTCAATGGACCGCCTTTTCTGTCATAGAAAATTAGATGTTGTCCACCATCCATTTCTGCTACTTCATAAAAAAATTTCTCCATATAATCAATTTTTTTAATTTAGAATAATTTATCCTTTATCTTTACTACCAAACAGAAAATCTAATCCCTAATCCCTTCAGTCAAAACTCTAAACACACACTCACCAGGAGGAAGATCAGGAGAATCCATTATCTTTGCAATTCTTTTTTCGCCAGAAGACTTCCTTAAATACACCCTATATGTACTTTGATGGGCCAAAATGTGGCCTCCGACTGGTCTAGTAGGATCTCCAAAAAGAATAGCAGGATTTGCTTGGACTTGATTAGTAATATAAATTGCAAGATTATGAGCATCAGCCAATCTTTGCAACGCATGAAGATGCTTA
>JAFCCM010000046.1 GCA_017610225.1 Candidatus Aenigmatarchaeota archaeon
CACTTCCAACAGGTTTAAAACAGGTTGCCAATATTGAAGGGATGAAATTATATTCATCCGAAAAATTAAAGAAAGCATTTTTATTATCATTTTTAAAATCAGGTAGAGGTAAACCAATTTATCCTAGTATTGAAAAAATGATAGATAATGGTTTAATAACACCATGTTATCTAAGTAAAAATTTATTTAGATTATTTAAACATAAGATGACAGGTGGGTTAAATAAAACCATTATGGGATTTTACTATTTACATAATAAAAAAGTATATGTTTTAATTGATAATAATATCAATATATTCGGTTCTGCTTCAAATGATTTAATTGTATCTACTACAATGCATGAATGTATGCATCTATGTGCTGGTAGATTTAAATCAAGATTTTTATCATTGTTTAAACCTGTATTAAAGAAATTTTATGAAAATGTATTTACAGGAATATTCAAATTAAAATCTCCATTGAACACTGAAAAAATAATAAACTTTATTATGAGATTTGAAAATAGTACCCCTAAAGTTATTAATAAAGAATTGTCTAATTATTTTAGGTTATTAGAAAAAGAAATGAAAGATATATCATCTCTTAACGATAAAGAATTTAGAAGAGTTTTAACAGATTATATTGTTTCTATAAAAATTTCAATGACTAGCTTTCCAGTATTTGCAAAAATGTATAGAAAATATGTCCATATTTTCGGACCTTTACATAAATCATATGAACAAACTTTTGGAAAAAGAAATAAATACACTACAGTATTTCAAGAATTATATGCTCCATCTGAAGTAATATGTGTCTTATCAGAAATGGCACCAACTACTTCAATAATAAAAAAGGCATTTAAACTAATGGGTTAGAGGATTAACTATGGCAATAAAAGATAACGAAACTCCTGGTGGGAGTATTACACAAACCAACGATGCTATGGATGAGAGAATTGCGAATATAAGTAATGTAAATAAAACAGTTGACGGAATGGAAAAAGATGTAACTCAAGAAATTAAAGAAACCGAAGAAATGATTGATAATTCGGAAGATATTGAAAAAGTACAATCATCTATGATTGGTGTTCTAAAGAAAATAAATGAAACCGTTGGAGTTTTCAGTAAAGGAATAAAAAAAGTATCTATTAGTACTGCTGTTTCTACAAAGGATGCAATATCACAATATGGTAAAGCAGTATCAGAAGATATTAGCTTCAACAAACAAAATGTAGTAGCAATGGCTCTAGCAAAAAGTACTCCTTTATTTGGTTATTTTGCAGCTAAATTTATGGAGACAGATGTTTTTAGAAATGCTGCCGCAAAACTTAGAGAAGGATTTGGAAATGTTCTCGGTAGTGTTGCTACAAAATTTAAAGAAGGTTTTAGCGGTATTGTAGAAAAAGTAAAAAGAAAAAAAGGTAAAATAACTAAAACTGAAGATGTAAGTTCAATCAACGAAAACGCTCTAACCGAAGCACCAATACCTAAGTTACAACATGGTGGGTACGTTTCTAAAGGTGGTCTTGCTCAATTGCATCCCGCAGAAGTTGTAATGCCAATCGAGAAAGTTTTATCAAATGTAGATGATCGGCTCGGTACGTTTGAAAACATGATTAATATCTACAGAAAAGAACAATTAAAAAGTATAGTAAATATGCAAACATTTGTTTCTACTCAAGGTGAAAAACAAAAAGTTGGTCTAGTTAAAGGTTTTATCAGAGCATGGGGAGAAGTTAATACTCAATATCTTGAACCTGATTCGAAGCGCCAATTAAGAGCCTTGTTAGCAATTCAAGATGCGCTTGGTGCTCAGATTGGAACATGGCGACAAGTATGGCAAAAAATGCTTATTGAGCATCCTATGTTTAGACAAATTATATTTTTAGCAAAAACTATCAAAAGTACTATTGGAGCTCCATTTAAAGCAGTATATGCTGTATTCAAATCTAGAGGTGGATACCAAGGCCATTTATCTAGAGCTAAAAATCCAATGGCTGCAACAGCAGAAAATGTAGGTCTTCTATATACAGAAGGTATGTGGAGAATGGATAATCTTGTATTATATACTAAAGCTATTGCTGAAGCAACAAGAGATTTATCAGCTTTTGTTACAGGAAAATCATATGGTAAATTAGAAGGAGTTTCAACCGGCATATGGCGTCTTAGTAATATAGTTACTAAACCATTTATGTGGGCATGGCGAAAGAGTATGAGAGGAATTGAGGGTGGAATTCGTAAAGCCCTTGTTGGTGCTGGTAAAGAATCTCTAGCAGAACTTTTAACAAAAGAAAGAACAGTCTTAGGAACCTTTGGTAAATTTCCTGGTCTTGGAAGAAAACGAGAAATGGAAGAAATTTATGGTAGTCTTTCAAAAACTGCCGGAAAAGAAAAATCTAAAAAAGAACTTACCTTTTATGATACTATGATGAACTGTTGTAAAGTTGAACGAAAAGATAAACAAGTAGAACACAAACACGATAAAAAAATGCTTGAATATAATAAGGATCAGAGTGAATCATTAGTTAAAGTAAAGAGAAGATTAAGATCAAAAAACTTCCTTAGTATATTAATGACAGTTGGTGGATTTCTTATGAGTACATTAAGAACTATGTTCTCTGGTGTAACTGGAATGTTAAGTGGAGCTATAAAAGGTATGGGTATGTTATCTAAAATAGGAACAGGAGCTGGATTAGCTAAATTCTTAGGACCTGCAGCAGGACTTCTAGCTGCTGGAGCTATTGGAGTTGGTATAGGAACTATTGTAAATAAATATATTGTTGCTCCTCTTAGAGAAAAATGGTTTAAACATATTGATGATGTTACACATGCTGGTAGAAAAGAAATAAGTGATATGACAAAAAAAGGAGTAGAACAAGCAAGATATGGAAAAACAGGAAAAGAGAGAAGAGAAGGACAAGTAGTTGTAGGTAATCTAGCAGCTATTCAACGTGGAAGTGAGGCACAAAAAAAGGATAGGGGTACTTTTTTCGGAATGAGTCTTAACCAAGAAAGAATTCAACAAGGACAAGCATCATTTTTTAACGACAATGTACAAAACTATTTGAAGTATGGTTCACCCCAGTTAAAACGTTTAAGAAACCAATGGATACAGCAAGGTGGTTATTTTGACAGAAAATGGTTTCAAAATCCAGAAAAATATGGAGAAAAGAGAGAAGAATCATTTTTAGCATATGCTAAAAAACATGGAAAACTTATAGCTATAGAACCAACAACTTATGACAAAGTTGCAATGACTGGTGAAAAAGTAAAAGAGGGTGGACAAGCAGTTATAGATAGAACATCTTTAGCAATAGGTCAAGCCAAAGATAAATTAGTAGAAGTAAATGCTTTAACTAGTGAAATTAAAAAAGGATTAGTAGAAGTAGGTGATAAAGTTAAAGAAGGTGCACAGGAGTCAGTTGTAGCTGTACAAAACATGTCTACTGTTGTATCAAACAATATACAAAATCAATCCTCTTCAATAACTGAGGGTGGTAGAAGAGCTTTAAGTCAAGCAAAAGATTATTATAATGAAAAAATTATCACAGGTAGGATAAACTAATGGCAAAACAACCAAACAATGCTTTAATAAAAATACCAGATATTATAGGATTACCTCCCTGGAATCTAGAACCTCGGACAAATGCTATAATGCAAAACGCAATGCCCACAGCAGAAATACGACCATCTGTTCCATCGTTTCAAGAAGGTTTAGATTTATTTACATTAGGAGATGCTTGGGGGCAGTATAAAAATCTTCTAAATTCTCATGGTTTTGATGTTGAAACTGGAGTAAAATCTATTAAAGTTGCATTCTTGGCTGATAGTTTTCCAACTGATACATTTCAAAACGAATACGGAGAAAACTTTTTACAAAAAATGACAGATGTTGCTTCACAAGGAGCTGCTGATATTAACCAATTTATGGGATCTAGATCTGCAACTGAATCACTTGGAAAGATTGAAAAAACGTTAAAAGGAAAAGGTGGAGTGGTTGGAGGAATTGGAGCAGGTATGGGTTGGGCTGCAGATAAGGCAAGAAAACTAATGGAATCTCTTCAAGGAATATCTGGTGGAAAGGGTATAGCTCGTGGAGTCAATTTAGTAGATCGTTTAGCTGCTGGAGCAAGAATTGACTTTCCACAAGTTTGGAAAACAAGCTCATTTACTCCATCATATACAATGACAATACGTTTATATAACCCAAACCCTGCTAGTGAATTAGCCACAGATAAATATATCATTGGACCTATTGCTGCAATTATGTTATTAGGAACTCCAATTTCAGATGATGGTGCAACATATAACTGGCCATTCTTACATAGAGTAAAAGCTACTGGTATATATGATTTAGACCCTGCATATATTGGTGGAATTACTATTATCAAAGGTGGGGATCAACAAAGTATAGCATATAATCAAAGATTAGCAATGGTTGATGTTAGGATTGATTTTGGAAGTTTATATAATACCATGGTAGCAAGTAACAGTGCAAATCCTGCAAGACCTACCTTGAAAAAATATCTTAACTCAATGAGAGGGGCAAGAAAAATCTATGATAGCTCTGGTAAAGAAAAATTAAATGAAACTAAAACTGCTGCAACCACAAAACTTGCTGGTACTACAATAGAAACTTCAACAGGAACCACACAGAAAAGGGTTCCCTCAGACTTAGAAGCCATATCAAATGAGTTAGAAGCAGATGATGTTTATGTTTATCATAGAGCAGATACTAAACATTAACAAATATTGTTTCTTAACAACATAGTTAAATAAAATGCAAAATAAGAATTAACTATAAATCTAGTTTGATTTGTTAACCCTGAATACCACTCTTTATATTTAATATCAGTCAAAATCTTTTCTAATAAAAGATTAATCTGTTGTTTAAAATATACATTAGATTTGGTTCTCTTAATTGCCATTAATCTTCTAACATATTTAATAAACCCCGAACCACATAAAGAATTAACATTATCAAGATCTTTAATAAATAAATGTAATATCATTTTAATATCTTCACTATATTTTAAATTAGTAATTGAACTAGAAATCAATACTGCAATTGAAGATCTTATTTTTGTTAATTTCTTAGCATCCTCAATAGCCTTTTTATCCACAAATTTATATACACATATTTTCTTTGTAGCTTCTTCAATAGCTCTCTTACCTTTTTCTAAAACTTTATATTGAAACATACTATCATCATCTTCAGTTGGTTCGAGTTGTGTTTTAATAGACCCGCCTTCTTTACTAGCTTTATAATAATTTTGTGCAAAACTCCTAACACTTTGGGCAACTCTATGTCTTGCTTCACCTACAAATCTAACAATACTATTAACTTCTGAACAGTCTCTTATGTACTTAGTCCATCTTAATTGGATTTGTTTTGATAGATAATAAAGTCCGTTGGCAATAGTTTTTTCTCTTATAAATAAATGTGTCTTGGTTAGATGTTCAAGTGTATATCTAAAAACATTGGAATTACAATATTTAATATGTTTATTCATTAAATTGGAATAGTATCTTGTTAAAAGGTATGTTACTGTCAAAGAATAACCGGACTGATCTTTTTCCTTTAAAAAATAATACATGATAAATAATAGTAAATTAGTAGGAACAACAGTTTGTGTTTTCCATTTTCTTGCTGGATGATCTTTATAAAATCTTTTAATAAATTCTTTTACTTGTTTTTCAGTTAAACCAGTTACAAATAATAATTGGTGATATGGTCCTTTTAATGGCGAGTAGTAACATGGTTCTGATAATTTAGATAACTCTCCAGCAGTTAATTGAGTAATCAACCTTTTTAATTTTGATTTATTAATTTTTGCTTCTTTTAAAAGTATATCCATAATTTAAAAAACCCTAACAGAAATATTTGATAATGTAAAATAAATATATTCTGGAGAAAATTCTAATAATTGTGTCTGTGTAAAATTATCAATATCATAATCAAAGAAGATAGAAGATTCTGGTTTTACAACTCTGCATCTTTCAACCCCATCAACTTCTTGAACAACATCAATAATTTCCGATCTAAAAATATTAATATTAATACCAAATCTACTTGAAAATTCACTATAGATAGCATTCCTTACAGCACTAGTTAAATCTCCAAGGGAGCCACTATAAGATGAATTTTTAAAAACATCAACTTCAATTACCAAAGGAATCTCATATTCAGGAATAACCCAACCAGATTCTGAATAAATATATTTTTTATTATCGCTTTGAACTAAAACCATTTGATCTGGGTTTGGTTCTACAAAGGACCATGTATCTACACCTGTACAAGTTGCAAAATATTTATTATAATTCTCCCAAAGACCAGTTCCTTTTCCTACAATATAAATATCACCAACAACACCTGGAGAAGGTGGATCTGAAATTATAGACACAATTATTTTATTGGTTGTATTTAACTGCATATTGTTCATACTACCAGTAGTGTTACCAAACTTTAAACTTACAAAATCTGTCAACATTCTATAATCTTCAAAAGTAGTATTGTTTATTAATTCTTGTAAAACTTGTAATTCAAAATCTCGTTGATTAATACTATCATAATAACTCTTTTTTATCACAGGAATATCATATACAATATGTCCGGTAGAATCTTGAGGCACAGTATCAGACATAGTAAAATCCCTTAAAGATTTTCTAAATGTAAACTGTGTTGAATATGTAGATACCAATCCTGATGAATTTGAAATATGAAATCTGTATGTTAATTCTCCAGCAGGAACAATTATATAATTTACAAATTCAAGAACAAAAGTTCCAGTAGTGTCATTAGTCATATTATATCTTGCACCAATCTCAACAATTTCCATCTCACAAGTTGTAGTACCAGCATCTGATTCTGTTGATGTATAACTCAGTTCATATACAGCTTTTTGATCTTCTCGTTTGGACACCAACTTAGTTGCTTGCATATCATAGTCAGTATCAAATGTAGTAGTTAAACTAGGAATTAATTCAAGTTCAAATAAAATATAATCATAATCTGCTACAGAATTTAAAGAATCAATAGTCATATCAAAAATAGTATAAAAATCATCTCCACCAATAGTTACTTCTGTTTGTCTTGGAATATATGTTGAAGTAAATAATTGGAAAGTATCTCTAGTAGGTACTATAGCACCATCAAAAAACAATGTTGTAAATAAACTAATTTCATTTACCTTAAGATCTGATCGTTTTAATATTGGTAAAGAATTTGAACCAAGAGTTGAGTTTTGAACAATTGTGTCAATATTTGCAAAATCATTTCCTGTCACTATTCTATTAAGTGCTGTTAAATTAGTAATTGAATTAGATCTTATAGATTCTAAAGATTCTTCATCTATTCCATTAACTGCTGCTGATGTGTTAACTACAGTATAACTAACCAGCTGTGTTATTCCTGATAAAGTTGTATTATAGATTCTATCTCCACTGGTAATTGAACCCGCAATCACATTACCATCTAGTCCTTTTGTTAAACTTGTAGTTACCTTTATTCTTCCACCAGCTGGAGGCTGAACCCCATTTAATCCATTACCAAAAGAAATTTTAATACCAGAGTCAGTTCTTGAAGAAACATAACCTAAATCATTATTATCCATCAAAAATAAACTATTAAATAAGGTATATATAGTCCACGATGTAGCTCCCGCTTCCTGAACCTCGACAACCAAGTTAGATACCTGACCATCCAATTCAACTTCTTGATCATAAAATTGATAAGTTTGTAAATCAGAATCAATTTGAAATTCTTGAATATCAGCTTTAATTTGTTTTACAGGCAATACAAAAGAAAATTCATTTTCAGCAGTATCAATATCAACTGGAAAATTATATGTTTTATTTCCTTCTTGTACACTAATAGAAACAGTCGAATTATCAGTTACTGTAATTGTTGTAATATAATATGTTTTAAACTCTATATCCGAACTTTTAAAAACAGCACCAGTTGGGATCACAAATTCAGTGGCCGAATCTGTAAATGAAAATGGCATAGTAATTAAAACATTCACTATTGCTGGAGTAGCTTCAGATACAGTATAACCTAAAAATGATGATAGGTTTAATATTGATTCGGGTAATTGAGCTTTAGTAAGAAAGAATTCTTTATATGTTGATACTTGATAAAATAAAGTATTGCTTGTTAAAGTCGCTAAAACCTCAATAATAAAAGAAAGAAATGATGATTTGACTAAATCAACATTCTCCAATTCAAGGTAGGATTGTAAATATTTTATAATTTGATTTTTAATTTCATTTCTTGAAAGAAAAATTTGATTTGATAAACTTGTATCAGCCATATGTTATGTTTTCCTTAATTTAATTAAAGTATAATCCACTATTATTATCATATAAATCTTTGAGATTTGATCTAAGATTTTCATTCTTAACAAGTAATTTAGTGAGATATGTAGCGTCATCTAATAAATGAATTTTCTTGTCATAATCTAAAAATGTTAAAACTCTATTTAGTTGTCTCTCTTCAATGCTTGCTGTAGTACGACTTTGATATTGATGTGCAATTAATTTCCAAAATGTAAAATCAGTATTAACTGATTTTTCAACTCCTTCTATTTTAAATAAAGGATAAATATCATTTGTCTGTCTTAAAAATGTTTGGTCAAATTTTATTATATCTCCCGGATATGGAATAAAACCATAAGTACTTGGTATAGTTAAAGTTGTACTTCCTTCTTTAACATATCCTATTTCCTGACCATCAAAAGCTGTTGTTACATCTTCCATAAAATATACTGGCAATAATAGGATTTTATCATACATCACACCTGTTAACGATCCAAAGTCTTCATATGCTCCACCAAATAATTTATTATCATCCCAAATAGTTTCATCAACATTAAGATGATAGTATGTAACTAAAAATGAAACAGCATGTTTACTATAAAAATCGTACAGGAGTTTATGATAATCACTTATATATTCATACACTCGCTCATATTTTTGTATTGTATCTAAACTCAATAAACTACCCCTCCGTGCTTAGAAGACCAGCAAATAATTGCTCATTTAATATAAGAGATAAAATTCCTCTATTTCCTTTATAATCAACATAAATATCAATAGAAACGCCCTTTTCGTTCTTTAAATATTTTATATCTACATTTTCAATAAAAGCTCTATTGTCATATTTTTGAATAGAAATATATACTTCATCTTCAATTCTTTGGACAGTTATTTCGTCCAATGGATCAAAAATTATTTTATATAAATCACTACCATATTCTGGGTCATAAGGATAACTCCTACGAGGAGTTAATAAAATATTTCTCCATGAATTGATTATAACATTAAGATTTGTAGTTGATTTAAAATCTCCCTTTGCTTCAATAGTTGGTAAATAATCTCGAATAATATCATCAGAGCCAATCACACTGCCTTTAAATCTATCTAATAAATTTGACATTTATTTTGCTCCCAAGTTTAAATTACCAGCATGTTCTTCCATAGCTTTTCTTCTTTCCTCTTCAAGTTTTGACTTCCATTTAAGATAATTATAAAAGCGCTGAAGAGGCATTGAAACAACATGCTTATATGATTGATTACTCATTTCCATACATGCAAAAATATTTTCTTCCAATTCATCTCGAAATTTATTTTGTAAATCAGACCGAGTACACCATACGAAAAAAGTTCTGGACCAAGTCAAGGTCCACGTCCTCCTCTTGCCCGCAATGGATACATGTACTTTTCATCTTTAATGCAATCCCATATTTACCAAATGTTTTTCTATAGGTTGAATGTATTTCTCTCTTGTCTCTAGAAGGAAGGGATAGATAAGCATCAATAATATCACCAGGTTCATTCCAGACAATTAAGTCTCCATTTTCTGGAAGTTGTTTAAACTCATGTATAACAAGAGTTTCTGTTATAATATCAACATTTGCAGCTGGTTGAGATCCCAGTGTTTTAAACGCCAATAACTCTTCAAACATTGTTGGTTGTTTAATTGTTGCAGTAACTCCTTTTGAAATAGGTAACTCAACTTCAACTTTCTTTTTTAATACATCTTTATCAGGATAACTTAATGAACTAAATGTTTCAGATGCCTTAACTGTTATCTGATAATTCTTTGCACAGTTACCACATTTGATTTCATAATTTCTAATGTCTTCATATGTAATATGATATAAACCATATAGAAGAGCATCCCGATCTTTTAAAGTAACATTTTTTAAAAAATTTTCATAGGTTTTAATCTTAGCAGGTTTTTTAACTAATGAATCATAAATACATTTATTTAAATGTTCTGTAATTTTTGATGGTGTTAAAAAGCTAGCTTTTAATCGTTCTTCCTCTTGAACATTAAGTGTTCTGGTGTGATATGAGTCATGTGTTTGAGGAGTAATGACTTCATATTCCGGATACTTTAAATCGACAAATGATGTAAACATAAAAATCTCCTTTCTTTTCAAATCTAATTATTTATTTATTTTGACTTCCCCATTTATATTTAAACTTTTCTTCTTTTTCTGCAAGTTTTTCTTTTAATGACTGCAAAGCATTATTTACTCTATCTTTACACAAACCAGGATCTTCTGTTTTTCTACAAGTAGCAAGAGCTGAAGAAAGCATATTAATCTTTTTCTTTAAGTCATCCATTGAAACTCTTTGAATACACATTGTTCTTTGATTACTAATTCTAAGAGTTCCACACAATCGCCTTTTTTTACTTACTGAAGCTCCTATTGCTCTCCATAATACCCAAAAAGGACCTCCCAATACAGCTCCTATTGTTTGTGCTATAACATCTTCTTTAATAATTTGTTCTATTGTTTCAGAACCAAATAAGCATTTCATTTCATCATCAGATGTTTCTTTAATATATTTCAAAATATCTATTTTCTGGCCTTTTGAAATATTCTTATTTTCATGCACAAGAACTATACAAATTGTTTTTAAACCAATCATGGTGGTATTATCCTCTAAACAGCTTTACTTATTTTTTTATTAATTTTATCCATTTTATTTTTTATTGTTTTTACACACTTTTCAGGATTTTTAGTTAAACCACATTGAGTAGCTGCTCTCTTCAAATCTATAAGTTGTGCTTTATATGCTGAAAGTTGAAATTTTTTCATACAAGTTGTTTTCTTTAAACCCTTATATGAAGAGCAACTCTTGGCAGCTTTACTATAGAATCTTTTATATATTTTAACACTTGCATAAATAGCTAATATTGCTAACATAACTCCAGCAATTTCATTTGGATGAGCTTTAACAAATGATGTTGTTGCATTAGTAGCTGATGATGCTTGTTGTTTGAGATTATTAAATGATTTAGTAATTTGAGCTCTTAAAGTAACACTTTTCTTAACTATATCAGAAGTAGATCCTTCTGGTTTGTTAACTACTTTTGATATTACCTTTGTTGATAATTTTGGTTTATCAATTACTTTTTTAACTAATTTTGAGGTACTACTTATATCAGCTTTAGGTTTTAAATCAGAAGAAGCATAATTTTTAGCTACTGCTTTTTTAGCACTATCTAACATAGCTTTTATTTTAGGGTCTATTTTATATTTACTAGGTTTAACTGGACCTTTTCCAGCATTCTTTAACATATTCTGTATACTATATGGATTATCATCATCTACTTCTAATAAAGGTTTCCTTGTAGAAAATTTCGGACTAATGGAATCAACTTTTTTAACAACATCATCAAAAATATCAGCTCCAAACATTTCACAAACAAAATTTTTATTCTCTTTAACTTCTAATCTTATTCTTTCAAATAAAACTAATTCATTAAAGTAATTAAACTCATTTAATGGAAGTTCACCATCCACAACCAAAGATGCTATTTGATAATCTGATGCTTCATTAATTATAAATGATTTTAGTTCTTTCTTGTAAGGAATCTTTGATTCATTTATTAAAAGACAAAGAGTCTCTCTCATTGATAGTAAAAATAAAAGAGACTCTTTTAATTTAAAGTTCTCTGCTATTATCATATAAGATCCTATGCTGCTATTTGAGCTTTCATTTTTTGCATTTTTACTTGTAAATTTGAAATCTTTTTCTGAATAGGAACTTTACATTTCTCTGGACTCTTAGATTTAGCACAAGCACTCATAGCTGAAGCCAAATCTTTAATTTGGGCGCCAACAGCACCATGTTGATATTTTTTCATACATATAGTTTTAGCCTTTCCTGACTGTCCAGTACATGATTTAGCTGCCTTGCTCATAAATCTTTTATAAACTTTAACTGAAGCATAAAGAGCTAATGCCGCAAGAGCAGCACCACCCACAGTCATACCAGCTTGACTTGTTACTGCTTTTTGTAGTGCTGGAGCCGCCGCTATAGCTTTAGCTTTAATAGCAGCTAAAAAACCTGCACCACTACCTGCACCACTACCTACACCACTTTGTTGTTTTAATGATGCTTGAGCCCCAGCTTTAAGACCAGTTGCATCACTCATTCCAGAAGCTTTTTTTCCAGCAAAACCAAATAACTTATTAGCTGTTCCAGCATCAATTCCTTTACCAACATAAGCAGATTTACCAACTTTACCCACAACTTTTTGTTGTATACTAAACATCTTATTAGCTGTTGAAGGGTCAACTCCCTTATTAGTTAATTTAAGAATAGCAAGCTTTTTATTCCCTGAGGCAACAGCTGTTCTTCCTGCTTTTCCAAGAAAAGATGAAACCTTATTAGCTGCTTTTGCAAGATCAGCTGGAGCATTCCCATGTTTCATATAATCAACAACTTTCTGAATTCCAACACCTTCTTTATCAAATACTTCATTTAAAATATGATCTTTAGTTGCGAGTTGAAATTCCAAAATCGGTGCAGCTGAAGAAAAATTTGGGTATACTGTATCAACTTCATTAATAAATGTTGAAATATCTTCCCCAATATATTTGCCAATTGTATTAAAGTTAATTAAAACTTGTTCTTTTAAATTACTAAAAAGTATAATTTCATCAACAAAATTATACTTTTCAACTGGCATTTTTTCATGTACTAACATATACATAATTTCATAATCTGATGCTTCATTCACTAAAAAATTCTTTAATGCGCTTTTATGATCAACTGAAGAACTTTCAACCATATAAGATAGTGTCTCTCTTGCTGAAAGTAAAAATAAAATAGATTCAGCAATACTTTGATTTTCTGTAATAAACATAATAACTCATCCTCCTAATAATTTTTATTATCCTGATGCTGATGCTGATGAAATAGTATTTCCATATTGTTCAATAACATTAGCTTTCATATTAAAAACAGTTTCTGCATATGTATTACATTTCTTTTTGACCCAAGGTTCATGCCATATATAATCAACATTAAATTCAATTTCAATATCTAATCTTCCAACAGTTTCAACATCACTTGTAAATAAATCTTGAGGGTCTTTAGTTGGAAATAGACCATCGTAACACGCATAATATTCAACAGTTTTAGCATCTGGAGCTGTTGTCCAATAATACATCAACCCTGCATATTTTGATTTGGAATAACCCATTCCTTCATCATCTTCTACTAAATTAGAAACACCTGTTCTATAATCTCTAATCATTTTAACCCATCCGTGCATAATATTAAACACTGGTAATT